>CAYTDX010000006.1:0-26518 GCA_964436655.1 uncultured Caldimicrobium sp. | reverse complement strand
AGACTCTCTGATTATAAAGCTGGGTCAAGGGGTCACGGGTGGCATAAAATTCAAGTTCTTTGGTATATTTACTTATGGCTCTTACAGAACCGAGCATATTTAAAAGAGAAGCCAGGATAGTCTCAATGCAGGCCTCCTGGGTAGAAGTAAGTCTTTTGTGAGAAAGACCAACCCCGGCAATCCCTCCTATCTTTGGAGCTGTCAAGATCAGGCTCTTGGTCTTGAAGAAAAGGTCAAAAAACGCCTCTTGCTCTGATAGATCAACCTTTTCCTGGGCTATATTGTGAATAAAGGAAAGATTATTTATCCTAATCCTTGCCTCAACTACACTCTTTATCTGCTCTTCCACAGATTTTTTCAAGGCCTCGGTAGGATTCTTAAGCCAGAAAATCTCTACATCGTAAAGTTCATCCTCCACATAAAAGAGGGCAAAAATCAGGGGGATCTCAACGATTTTATTTACCTCTATAAGGAGATTATTTACATAATACTTCCAGTCCCTTACTAATTCTGAAGTGATAATAAATTTTTCAAGGAGTCTTATCTCAAATTCAAAGATCTCCCTATCAACGGCAAGGTTTTTAACAGTCTCTAAGAATTCATCGACGGTTTCCAAGAGTTCGTCAAATTCATAAATCCCGGTTTTTGAACCCTTTAAAAGCTCCTCCCTTTCAATTAGTTCTTCAAACCTTGATGCGCCTTTGATACGCTCTCTCAATTCCAGAATGGGTTTTTCAAGTTTTCTGGACTGAATTTTTCCGATAAGATAGACTCCCAAGAGTGGAAAGATGGAAAAGATCAGGACAAAGAGAAAAAGCCCCTGATTGATTCTTTTAAAATCCTCTTGAAGGAAATTGTTAATGGTCAAAATTCCAAGTAAATCTCCCTCCTTCACACCGGTGTGACACCTCAGGCAGGCCTGCTTGGCTTTAAGTAAATATCTGATCTGAAGATTGTCACCTTCTCGGGAGATCAAAAAGTCCTTTTCTAAGGCCTGGATATCTGGACTTAAGCTGAATTCAAAGCCCACCTTGACCTTTTCCTTCTGAAAACCCTTTAAAAATCTCTCTATTTCTTCCTTGGTAAAACCTCTGAGCATCCCCTGATAAAGGGCATTAAAGATGGCCTGGGCCTCATCTACAGATCTTGTAATCAGTACCCTTTCTAAATAGGATTTAGAAAAAAAGAAAAAAAATCCATATAAAAGGACAGACAAAAGAAGATGCCCAAAAAGGGCATGCAAGAGGAGCTTATGTAGAAGCCTCATTTTTAGTTTCCCTCCTTATAAATTTCTTTATTTAATTATATATAAAAATTTTAAAAAGCAAATAAGTTATTTTTCACCAAGTCTAAATTATCACAAAATCTGAAATCTGGTAGGCAAAGGCTCAATTTTTCGGTAGTCGCAAGCTTGCGATGGATTTTTTCGTTTTAAGAACCCTTGCGGGCTAAAGGTCCTGTGGTTGCCTAATCTATGACTATTGATTTTTGGATTTGTGGTAGCCCTGGCCCATAGGTTGCGTAAGGTTTTTGATTTTTTTGTTTTCTGGTAGCCGCAAGCTTCAGCTTGCGCCTTTTTTTCCCAGGCTAAAGCCTGCGACTACCTCTAAATTCAAAATCTTTTCCAGGCTCTTGGTAGCCCCAACGCGTGGGTTGCGCTAAATTCTTAATTTTTTTATTTTTGAAAATCTCGTAGGCTAAAGGTCTTTCACTTGCCACAAAAAATAATTTTACAGAGAACTCAAATCTGATACATAGTCTAAAATCATATGGACTCATACAGGAACTTGTCAAAATCTAAAAAGGGGGTTAAGCTTTAGACATGTCCAAGCGCTATGGAGAGCTTGCTATAGCTGAGGCTCAGCTTGAGGCCTGGGAAAATCCCTTCCCCGATCGGGACTATCTCATTGAAATCACCTTCCCCGAATTTACCTGTCTCTGCCCAAGATCTGGATATCCCGATTTTGCAACCATCAAGATCTCCTACATCCCCGATCAGAAAATTGTGGAACTCAGGTCTTTAAAGCTCTGGTTAAACCAATTCCGAGATCGCTACATTTCCCATGAAGCAGTCACGAATGAGATCTTTGATGCCCTCTGGAAGCTCTTGCTTCCAAGACGCCTTAAGGTCCTTGCAGATTTCCATCCCCGGGGAAATGTCCACACCATTGTCACCGTTGAGAAGGAAAGGGAATGAAAAATTTAACGGAGCGAGAAAAAAAGGTCCTGCAGGCCCTGATTGAGGGCCTGCCCTTAGTGGAAAGACCCTTTGACGAGATCTCCAGGGAGTTGAATATCCCTGAAGAAGAGGTCCTTTCCATTATCCAGTCCCTTTTAGAAAGAAAGATCATCCGCAGACTCGGGGCCACCCTGAGACACAATCTTACAGGTTATGCTGGAAATGCCATGGTTGCCTGGATCGTCCCTGAGGATAGAATTGACGAGGTAGGGCTAATTTTATCTCAAAAACCCTTTATATCTCACTGCTATGTTAGGAAGACCTATCCGGACTGGCCCTATAACTTTTATACCATGTGTCATGCTAAAAGTCGCGAAAAACTTCTTGAGCTCATAGAGGAGCTATCCAAGGAATTAAACCTTAGAGACTATGAAGTCCTTTTTACCCTGAAAGAGGTCCGCCGGAAGCACGCTCAGTACAAGATGGAGTAAAGAAGGCTTTCCGTCTGCCCGGGGTAGACCCCTTTAACTGTCACAAAATAGATATTTTCTCCTTCCATCCCTAAGGCGGTCAAGACCCCGCTTTCATTAAGAGAAGAGGCCCTGAAATAATAAGTCCCCTGATAGGAGAGGGTATAGAATTGAAAGTTTCCTTGATTTAGAGGGAGGCTTTTGAGGTCTTTGACCACTCGTTCTAAGGGAAATTCTGCCTTGACAAAGAGGAGGTCAGGGCTTCCGTCCCGATCAAAATCTCCAATAACTGGACTGATTACAGGGAAAAGCACTGCCTTAATCACCTCTTGTTCTCTTTTCCCCTTGGTGAGAGTTAATTGATAAAAGTGTTTGCTTACCTCAAAGGGTGTTGAAAAAACAAGCCTTCCCCTTTTAAAGATACCCAGTCTTCCGTCACTGAGAAAGGCTACGAGCTCTCTTTCTCCATCCCCGTCAAGATCAACGAAATTTGCTCCGGGAAGGTGAAAGTTTTCCGGAACCTCAAGCCTCTGGGCATAGCGGATAGAATTTCCTTCGCGCTTGGCAATATAGACCTCGCGACCGTAAAAGGTCTCCCCATCAAAGGTCTGGACAAGGAGGGTATCTCTCTGACCGGTCCCGGCGTAATCCACAAACTGTAAGATCAGATTGAGGTTTTTAATCACCGGTTGAAACCCCTGAGGAGTAAACCGGATAATCTCACTGCGCATACCCAGATTTTTTTCATAGATATTGAGGGCAATCCAGCCCTGAGGCCCTGCAGAGATGGAAAGAATCTGCCCCTTTTCAGGCCTGTATCTGCCAAGAAGACCACCCTTGAGCTTAACCGCAAAAAGCTCATTGGAGCTGAAATAAAGCATTTCCTTTGTTCCATCCCCATCAAGGTCAACAAATTCTCCCTGCAGGACCTCTCCAGGCATCTTTCCAAGAAGAGAGACCTGCTTAAATTGGGGAGCAAAGACCTTAGGCTGAGGAGGGACCTCTCTTGGGGGAGCTATGGCTGGGGCCTGAGTAGGACCTTTAAGAGGGCTTCCATAAACCCTTACCAGATCAAGATAACTATTATAGATCTTGAGATAACCAGGGCCCACAACCAGAAGCAAATCAATCTTCCGATTAAAGAGATCAGCCGAGGTTAGTTGGGCCAATCTTAAGTTGGGATCATAGATGAGCTCACTTTCCTGAAGGATACCCTTGAGAGTGAAAAAAAGGGCCTCATCCTGGAGGCCTTCGGATAAAAGCAGGATCCGTATGTCGGTATTTCTCTTGGCTAAGGTTGGAATAGGGAACTCCTCTTTCTTAGTAAGGATCCTTGCGGTGGAAAAGTTTTCATCCACCCTCAAAACCTCAATTTTTCCGATGGGTTCCTTCAAAAAACCGAGGGACTCTTTGGTCTCAGGGTGAACGATCTTGCGGATCTTTTTATAGACAGTCAAGATGTCCTTGGGTTTTATCCCCTGGGCCCTGCCTTTGTCAAGGATAACCTCATTTCCCTCTATACCGATAATTAGAGCTGAAAGAGGCTGAAAGTCCCTCTTTATTTCCTCAAGGATTTGGGAGGTGACCTGGGTCTGACCCTTGGATACAAAGAGCAAAAGGGTAAGAATCAAAGATAACCAGAATCTCATTTCATACCTCCTCATAGAGGAGCCTTGTCAGGAGCTCCCCCTCTAAAACTTCCTTCTGAATAAGCATCTCCACGAGTTTTTCAAGCCTATCTCTTCTCTTTTCCAGGACCTCTCTGGCTTTATCATAACAGGTTTTGAGAATTTTGGCAATTTCGCTATCAATGAGTCTTGCGGTCTCCTCTGAGAGGAGTTCTCTTTCCCGGTAGGGGACCTCCAGAAAGAGGGCCTCTCTGCGTCTGAAGGTCTGGGGGCCAAGGACTTCACTCATGCCATAGTCCATAACCATGGCTCTGGCGATCTCCGTTGCCTTCTCTAAGTCATTCTGAGCCCCGGTGGAGACCTCCTTGAAGACGAGCTCCTCTGCAACTCTTCCCCCAAAGAGAACGGTAATCTTGGCCAGCAATTCCTCTTTAGTAACAAGATATCTCTCCTCCTCTGGAAGCTGAAGGGTATAACCCAGGGCAGCCACCCCTCTGGGAATGATAGAGACCCGATGGACCTTATCCTTAGGGGTTAGGACCCCTGCTACAATGGCATGACCGGCCTCGTGATAGGCAATGCGTTTTTTCTCCTCCGGAGTGAGGAATCTACTCTTCCGGGCAAGGCCAGCTATGACTCTATCTATGGCCTCCTCAAAGTCCTCCATTTCAACAAGGCTTTTGCCCTTTCTGGCAGCAAGCAAGGCAGCCTCATTAACAATATTGGCCAGATCTGCCCCCACCATGCCAGGGGTTCTTGCTGCGATCACCTTCAGGTCCACATCCGGGGCAAGCTTAATATTGCTCGTGTGTATCCTTAAAATAGCCTCCCTTCCCTTAAGATCCGGTCTATCAACCACCACTACTCGGTCAAATCTTCCAGGACGCAAAAGAGCTGGATCCAGAACCTCTGGACGATTGGTGGCTGCAATGATGATGACCCCCTTTTTGGGATCAAAGCCATCCATCTCGGTAAGAAGCTGGGTCAGGGTGTGCTCCCTTTCCTCGGTTCCACCAGCTGGGGAAAGTCCTCTGATTCTACCCACAGCATCAATCTCATCAATGAAGATGATGCAGGGGGCCATTTTTTCTGCCTGGGAAAAGAGGTCTCTGACTCTGGCTGCCCCGACTCCTACAAACATCTCCACAAAGGAAGAACCCGAGATGGATATAAAGGGGACACCTGCCTCTCCGGCTACCGCTTTCGCAAGCAGGGTCTTTCCTGTGCCAGGGGGGCCCACAAGCAATACCCCCTTGGGAATTTTGGCCCCAAGGGCCACAAACTTCTGAGGGTTTTTTAAAAACTCTATGATCTCTTTGAGCTCCTCAACGGCCTCATCTACCCCCGCCACATCCTTAAAATTAACGGGTATCTCGTTTTCCACATAGATCCTGGCCTTACTCTTACCCACACTCATGATGCCTCCTTCAGGGGAGACAAACCGCCTGAAGATAAAAAGCCAGAAGGCGATTAAGAGGAGGACCGGCAAGACCCAGGAAAGCACATTTATCCAGAGGCCTCCATCTGGTTTCACCTCGTAGTTGATGCCTTTCTCCTCAAGGAGTCTGATAAGCTCAGGGTCTTCAGCCCGATAGGTCTTAAAATAGGGAGGAAGCTTGACTGGTTTTTTCCTGAGTTCATGCAGGGTTTCAGAGGCACCTTCCCTGAAGGCACCGGTTATCTCATTTTTCTTGAGGACCACCCTTTCAACCTGGCCCTTACGCAATAACACCTTGAATTCGTAGTAACTGAGCCTCTCAGGAGTTGTGAGAGTGTCCTGAAGGAGGTAGTATCCAAGAGAAATCAGGATAAAAAGTCCCAAAAAGATCAACAGGCCTTTAAGGTGATTCATGAAGGATTCTTCAGGTCTTTCTGCCCGGTTGATTCAAGAACAGAGAGCCAGAACCTGCTGTGGAGATTAATCTGTTTTCTCCTTTTGACAGCCTCTTTAAGGGGGATGTGCACAAATTGCTCATTGAGATAGCTTATCATGAGACCTGTTTTTCCGGCCATACCGGCATGCACCGCATATTGTCCCAGAAAACCACAGTAGATTCGGTCCTCCACATTGGCAGGGACACTTCTTATAATATAGCTCGGATCAATATAGCGAATAACGATTTCAAGCCCCCTTTCCTTAAAGTAGGCCTCAATCTTTTCCTTTACAAATTTTCCAATATCCCCCAATTTCACATTACCTGAGGCATCATATTCCGGGGGATCCTTGATGACATACCTCTGGCCAGCACCCTCGGCTATAACGATCACTGCGTGTTTTCTGGTAAGGAGTCTTCTTTCCAGCTCAGCCAGGAGGCCCTTTTCCCCTTCCAGATCAAAGTCCATCTCAGGAACCAGACAGAAGTTGACCTCCTTTGTGGCCAAGGTGGCTGCCGCTGCAATAAATCCAGAATGCCTTCCCATAAGTTTTACAAGCCCTATACCATAGGGAACAGCCCTGGCCTCAGTATGGGCACACCTAATGGATTCACAGGCAAGCTCTACTGCCGTGTCAAAACCAAAGGTCTTAGAAACAAGCCAGATGTCATTATCAATGGTCTTGGGAATGGCAACAACCGCTATTTTAAGCCCCCGTTTGGCAATCTCTTCCTTAATTTTATTGGCAGCCCTGAAGGTTCCATCTCCCCCTATCATAAAGAGGATCTGGATATTAAGTCTCTCTAAGGTATCCACGATCTCTTCAACGGACTGATGCCCCCTTGAGGTTCCCAGAAAGGTTCCGCCCTGGGAGTGGATGTCCTTAACCAGCTCTGGGGTTAGTTCTATCACCGGATGACCATACTTGGGGATGAAACCCTGCAGACCATACTGGAACCCCAGGATCTTATCCACCCCGTAGGAGTAATAAAGGGTCATAACTATACTTCTGATGACATCATTAATACCAGGGCAAAGCCCTCCGCAGGTTACAATTCCCACCTTCACCTTGGAGGGATCAAAGTAGATAAAGGGTCTTGGGCCGGCAAGCTCAAGGGAGGGAACCTCTCCACCCTGAGATAGGGCCTCCTGGAGATAGCGATAATTTAAACGCAGGGTAACCCGGTGGTCCTCACTTACAAAACATTGATGGGGAAGATGCACAGGACTCGGTATCTTGGCTGGCCCGAGGGTCTCAATCTCCGTGTCTATGTCCACGGTGATTTCTTCGGCAAACTCCAAGGGATCGCAGTAATCTCTCATGTCCCCCTCCTTTTCCTCAATCTTACCCTTACGGCCTCGGCATGGGAGGGAAGATTTTCTGCCTCTGCAAGGTAAATGACCTTTTCAGCCTCACGCTGAAGGGCTAAGGGTGTGTATTGGATAAAGTTTATCTTTTTTAGGAATTTTTCGGCTGAAAGGGCACTTGTGAATCTGGCAAGGCCCATGGTTGGCAGAACATGATTAGGACCTGCCATGTAATCTCCCATAGCCTCAGGGGTATAGGCCCCTAAGAAGACAGCTCCAGCGTTTTTAACCTTATTAAGGTACTCCAAGGGACTCTGGGTCATAATCTCTAAGTGCTCCGGGGCAATAAGATTAGCCAGCTCAAAGGCTACATCCAAGGACTCAACCCGAATGAGGGCCCCTCTTTTTCTCAAGGACTCCTCGGCAATCTCCCTGCGAAAACCCCTTGACAGGGCCTGAGGAATAAGTCTCTGAACCTCCTTCAGGAGTTTCCTTGAGGGGGTAATGAGAAGACTCATACTCAGGGGGTCGTGCTCAGCCTGGGCCAGAAGATCCCAGACCGCAAATTCCGGATCAGCTGATTCATCGGCGATAATCAACACCTCACTGGGACCGGCAAGAAAGTCAATCCCCACCTGAAAGGAGACGAGCTTTTTGGCAAGGGTCACATAGATATTGCCAGGACCACAGATTATCTCAACCTTAGGGATACTCTCTGTCCCGTAAGCAAGGGCAAAGATACTCCAGGGCCCACCAGTCCGGAATATAGTATCCACGCCTGCCTCTTTGGCTGCAACCAGTAAGGCGGGATGCAGGGATTTATCCTTCCTCGGAGGGGAAACAAGATATATCTTTTTGACACCAGCAATCCTTGCGGGAACTGCTGTCATTATAACTGTAGAGATAAGAGGGGTTTCTCCCCCTTTTCCCCCGGGTATGTAAAGCCCGGCTGATTCAACAGGTCTTACGACCTGACCGAGGGTGATCCCCCCTTCCCTGGAATCAAACCAGCTCAAAGGAAGGGCCTTTTCGTGAAAGGACTTTACCTTGTGAATGGCAAGCCTGATGGCCTCAAGGAGATCTCCATCAATCCTCTTATAGGCCTCATCAATTTCCCTCTCCCTGACCTGAAGCCCTTCTTTATCAAGAAGAACCCCATCAAATCTCAAGGTATATTCAAGTAGGGCCATATCCCCTCTTTTTTTAACCTCCTGACCGATCCTTTCAACAGATCTCTCCAATTTTTTGGGGTATTCCTCAATCCTTGTAAGAAGACTCTTTAGAAATCTCTCTGCCCTTAAAGAGGGATAGCTTAAGACCCTTAGCATAGCTACCAGTTAATAAAGGGCTCCTGCCAGGCCCTTTTGAGCTCGTCAATTCCGGCTGAGAGTAAAGGCCTTCCTGAAAGACCCTTAATCTCAAAGACCGGTTCTTCTAAGGTCTCCCCTATGAGATAGCAGGGTAGCCCTTTAAAGAGGGCTTCAAAGTCCCTTTGTTTTTCCTTCGGCACAGACACAGCAATCCTCCCGGCACTCTCAGAAAAGAGTAGAAAGTCTTCCCTTTTTTCACCTTCAAAGGGGATGGCTGAAAGGTCTATGGATAAACCGAACCCTCCGGAAAAGGCCTTTTCCGCTAAGGCCACCCCTAAGCCCCCGTCGGAGAGGTCATGGGCAGAGTCAACTAACCTTGCATAAATTGCATCCCTTAGCCTAAGATAGATCCTTTTATTGAGCTCGGGATCAGGTCTTGGGACCCTTCCCCCCTTTATGCCCAAGAGATTAAAATACTCTGAGCCAGCAAGCTCCTCACGGGTTTCTCCAAGCAAATAAATCAGGGCTCCTGCCCTCTTTATCTCCATGGTCTGGGCAAGGCGCACATCCGGTATCTTTGAGATCAGGGAAAAGAGAAGAGTGGGGGGGATAGAGATTTTAAGGCTCCCATCAGGGAGGATCACCCCTACCCCATAGGGATTGACTCCCTCAGGGTCAAGGGAAAGGGACATGAGATAATCATTTTTCATGGAATCCTTTCCAGAAATCAGGGGTATCCCGTAGGCAACGGTATAGTCATAAAGGGCCATGTTAGCCCTCACTAATTGGGCAAGCTTGTAGCCTCCATCAATGTTCCTCTCGCTTTCCACAGGATCACACCAGCAGAAGTTGTCAAGGCCCGCCATAAATTCGGGATCCCCTCCCACGCAGAGGGCATTCCTTACGGCCTCATCTATGGCATTGGCAACCATGTAATAGGTGTCGTAATCTGAGAATTTGGGGCAGATTCCGTGGGATATTACGATTCCTGAGAGGCTCTCCAGGTCATATCTCAGGACAGAGGCGTCACTTGGCCCGTCCTCTCCTTTTCCGCAAAGGGGTTTGATTACACTACCTCCTTGGACCTCGTGATCGTACTGACGCACCACATATTCCTTGGAACAGACATTGAACCCTCTGAGCAGGGCCTTTAGGAGCCCTTTGTAATCCCCTGGAAGGGGGATATTTACTTTTTCGGGAAAACCAGGGTCTTTCCACTGGGCAGAAAGTCTTAATTGAGGGACCCCTTCATGGAGGAACTCTAAGGGTAAGAGCCCAACGGTCTTGTCAGCATGAAGGATGTGAAAGTAACCTGAGTTCGTGAATCTCCCGAGGGGGGTTGAAGTAACCCCCATTTTTTCTGAGAGCTCCAGAAACTCTGAAAGCCTTTCCTCAGGCACAGCTACAGTCATCCTTTCCTGACTCTCGGAAACCAGGATTTCCCAGGGTTTGAGCCCTGGATATTTAAGAGGGGCCCTGGCAAGATCAATTTCAGCACCCCCGGCCTCTTTTGCCATTTCCCCTACTGAGGACGATAGCCCCCCTGCACCATTATCAGTAATGGAATTGTAGAGCCCCAGGTCCCGGGCCTTGAGGAGAAAGTCTACCATTCTCTTCTGGGTGATGGGATCACCAATCTGAACAGCTGTGGCAGGAGAGCCTTCATGAAGGGCCTCAGAAGAGAAGGTGGCCCCATGGATGCCGTCTTTTCCGATCTTTCCCCCTACCATGACAATAATATCACCCGGATAAGCCCTTTTTTTCCAGCCCGGTTTTCCGGAAACCTCAAGGGGAATGAGCCCCCCTGTTCCGCAATAAACAAGGGGTTTCCCGAGATATCTTGGATCAAAGACGATGGACCCGTTAACAGTGGGTATTCCACTCTGATTCCCTCCGTGTTCAACCCCCTCTCTCACCCCTTCAAAGATCCTTCTCGGGTGCAGGATCCTTGGGGGAAGGGGTTTATCCCAGTCAGGAGGGGCAAAGCAGAAGACATCGGTGTTAAAGATGAGTTTTGCCCCTTTTCCCGTTCCCAGAGGGTCTCTGTTAACTCCCACGATACCGGTTAAGGCACCTCCATAGGGATCAAGGGCAGAGGGACTGTTGTGGGTCTCAACCTTAAAGGCAAGGGCCCACTTATCGTCTAACTTTATAACCCCTGCATTGTCAACAAAAACGGAAAGACAAAAATCCTCTTTTCCTTTGCTTAGGCGGATTTTATCGGTTGCTCCCTTAATATAGGTTTTAAAGAGGCTGTCTATTTCAATCTCTCTGCCACTTTCAAGGTCCCTGTAGTAAATTCTGGCATTGAAGATCTTGTGTTTGCAGTGTTCAGACCAGGTTTGAGCAAGGCTTTCAAGCTCCACATCGGTAATTTCCTTTGAGAGACCGTACTTTTCCCTTTCCCTTATAAAGGCCTCATTGTTAAAAAAACTCTGGAGGGCCTTCATTTCTTCAAGATTTAAGGCAAGGAGCCTCTCTCTGGAGAGTTTTAATAATTCCTCATCTGAGAGGCCTGATAGATCAAAGGTCTCAACCACAGGGGGATGATATTCCCTGACCCTTGGTGCGGGATAATCAAACCATTTTTCTTTGGCCTCATCAGAGGAAAGTATGAACCAGCGTTCTATGAGTTCATTGGCCAGCAAATCCCGGGCAATTCTTTCTACATCTTCTCTGGCAAGGGCACCTTTAAGTAAAAGGAGCCTTGCGAAATAAACCCCCTCTTTTTCAGAATCAAGGGGTCTCTCAAGGATGTAAGAAAGGGCCTCTTCTGCAGTCTTCCCTTCGTTGTCTGTGACCCCGGGGCGAAAGCCTATCTCCAAGGCCCAGTCAAAGACTAACCCAAGCCTTTTATAAAGGGGTTCGTCTATGGCGTAGGTCTCAATGACCGGGTCCGTAAGAGCGGATTCTGCAAAGCCTTTAAGGAGATCCTCTGTAAAGTCTCCTTCAACAAGATAAACCCTGAGATAATGGAGATTTTCAGGATGAAGGGATAGGTCCCTCTTTAGCTTCTTCAGGATCTTTTGGGCATGATTATCCCTTAGATCCTGCTTTAAACCGACTTCAATGCGATGGACCTTCATATAAGGATGGAATATACCATTTTATTAGAAGTTGACAACCACGAAAAAGGTATTAAATTTACGGAAAAAATACTTAAGGAGGGAGAGCGTGCCCCAGCATAAATCAGCTGAGAAGGAGCTCAGGCAGAGTGAAAGAAGGAGGATGAGGAATAAGGCCTTCAAGAGCCGGGTCAAGAGTGAGATCAAAAAGTTTTTAAGTCTCCTTGAAAATAACGATCTTCAGGGTGCTGAGAGGCAATTAAGGGTCGCCCAGAGCCTTTTACAAAAAGGGGTCAGCAAGGGAATCTATCACAAAAACAAAGCCAGCCATAAGATCTCCGAGCTTTTCACCAAGCTGAATCAGGCCAAACTTAAGACCTCAGCTCAAACAGTGGCTGAGGCATAGAGCTTCGGGGATGTAGCTCAGAGGGAGAGCGCCGGAATCGCACTCCGGAGGTCGGGGGTTCGAATCCCCTCATCTCCATGTCTCAGGGGAGCCTTTGCAAATAACCATCAGAGTCGCTCTTCGCAAGCAAGGGCTTGCGCGCTTTTTTTTATGCCTTGAGTTCTTTGCAAAAATTGTTTTTTTAGGTATTGTTTTTTTTGAGGTAGGCGCAAGACCTTTAGCCTGCGAGGGTTTTCAAAATTAAAAATCAAAAAAATTGGACGCAAGCTAAAGCTTGCGGCTACCGCAAAAATTCAAAATCAAAATTCATTGTTTTGGTAGCCGCGGGCTTTAGCCCGCGTATAAAAATTACATGAAACCTGAAGCTTGCGGCAACCAGAAAACAAAAAAGGAGCATAATTTTGCAAAGGTCTTGCTAAAGATAGAGAGCCCCGGCCCAGGCAGCCGGGGGTCTTCCTTGAAAATCTTATTGATTTGAAAGGATTTCGTATTTCCCGTTCTCAAAAAATTCTATCTTTGCATCCACAAAATAGACCTTGAAACCGGCCTTTTTAAGGATATTATAGGCCATCTCAGATCTTACCCCCGTAGCACAATAGAGTATGATCTCTTTGTCTTTGGGGATTTCATTTAACCTTCCCTCAAGCTGGGAAAGAGGGATATTTTTGGCAAACTTGAAGGCCCCAGCGGAGTATTCATCGGCCTCTCTTACATCAAGGATAAAGTACTTATCAGACATAACAGGTGCGGCAACAAGCTTTTTAAACTCCTCTACAAGGAAAGAACCAGGCTTGGGCTTGGGAACATAAACTATGTCCCTTTTAAGGGCGTAAGAGGCTACCTTGCCCCCTGTTTGTTTCCAGGCCGATAATCCTCCGGGAAGGTAGGAGGTATTTTCATATCCCCAACTTCTAATTATCTCAAAGCCCTTTACGGCAAGATCATCACTTTCAGCATAAACTATAATGGGAGCCTTCTTATGGGCAGGAAATTTGTCTTTGTAATCCTTAAGCACATTGAGGGGGATGTTGACGGCATTGGGGAGGTGCTCCTTTTCGGCCTTCCCTTTCTCTCTTAAATCAATGAGCACAAAGGGCATATCTTCTTTCAGAAACCTCTGGATGTAGGCAGGGGTTACAGCAACGGGAAGGCCAGCCTTTTTCCAGGCAGGTATTCCCTCTATGAAACCCTTGACATTGGTATATCCAAATCCAGCTGCCCTACGGACAGCCCCGGGAGTGAGGGCTCACCTGGGGCCTTCGCAGTAAAATACAATCAGGGCATTCTTATCCTTGGGTAGTGCATCCAGATGCTTTTCCATCTCCGCCATAAAGATATTTATGGCCCCCGGGATATGCCCCTCGTCATACTTTGCCTTTGGGCGGGAATCTACTATTAATCCCTCTTTATTTGCCCAGATTCTCTTTATCTCCTCAAGATTTACCCTTTGCTCGGGAGGAACACTCATAGGAGGTTTGACGCTCACAAGGGTTGCATAGTATTTCCCATCCCTCTGGGTATAGACGATCTTAACAGGGGTTCCTGTTCCGATCTTGTTTAAGGGTTGATTCCAGTTGACCACCTTTGTGTTGTCATCAAATTTAACCTCAAGGACACTCCCGGTATCAATCTGAATGAGCTCAGCCTTTCCTGATACAGATACAATGTTGCCCCTGAATTCTGAAGGGGCAGGTTGGTGACATCCAGCAATACTACAGCTTTTGTGAATCACCGGGAGCTGAGGGCCCTGAGGGGTACTTAGCCCTTGGGAAATCAGGAGGGCTCCCCCAAAAAACCCCCCAAGCAAACTCAGTTTAAAAATTCTCTTTCTTTTCATAACCCACCTCCTTTGGGCTAAATTATTATAAACTTATAATAAGTTTATGTGCTTCATTGAATAAGTCAAATAAATTTTTTCAATAAGATTGATAGGTTTTTTTTATAAATGAGGCCTTAAACCTAAGGGAAGCCAAAGATTTGCAAGGGTCTATATATACAGAAATTTTTGCAAAATTAGTTTTGTACTAATTCTCCGTGGTGGAAGTGGGCAGAGGTGAGAGGGAAGAGGTTGTTTTTGTGCCAAAAATAGCTATTTTATAATAAAATAGAACTCCAAAGGAGGGGAGTTGAGATGACTCCTAAGTGGGTAGATCATCTGATTAAGGCCTGGGATGCCTTTTTTGAGGATGTCTTTGCCTTTGTTCCTGAGGAAACCAAAAGACACCTGAAAAACGCTCGTAAGGAAATACTCCTTGCTGCCAAAAGTGCTCTTGAAAAGAGGATTGAAGATCTGGAAAAGGATGAAAAGCAGGGGGTGAAGCGAATTAAGGTTGAGCGTGAAAAATAAGAGAATCCTTCTCTATACAGGAAAGGGTGGTGTTGGTAAGACCACTCTTTCTGCTGCAACAGGAGCCTTTCTGTCAAGTCTCGGTAAAAAGGTTCTGGTAGTCTCTGTTGATCCGGCCCATTCTCTTTCGGATGTGTTAGAGGTTGAGATCGGGCCTGAGCCAAGGGAGATTGCAGTAAATCTCTATGCCCAGGAAGTGGATGTCTATCACTCTGTGGAAAAATTCTGGGGAAAACTTCAGGAGTATTTAAAAAGTCTTCTTCGCTGGCAGGGGATAGAAAACATTCTGGCAGAGGAACTTGCCATTCTTCCTGGCATGGAAGAGGTCTGCTCCTTTTTGTGGATCAATCATCACTATGAAAAGGAAGATTTTGAGGTTATCATCGTTGACTCAGCCCCTACCGGGGAGACCCTGAGGTTCCTCAGTCTCCCTGATGCGGCAAGCTGGTGGATCAGCAAGGTCCTTCCCCTGCAAAGGAAACTTATGCGCTTTGTAAGGCCAGCGGCCAAGATGGTCACCGACATGCCCCTGCCTGAAGAAGAGACCTATGATGCCCTGGAGGACCTCTTTAAGCAGGTTTATAATCTTTATTACACCCTTCAGGACGCAAACCTTGCGAGCATCCGCCTTGTGACCAATCCTGAAAAGATGGTTCTAAGAGAGACTGAAAAGGCCTATACCTATCTCCATCTCTTCGGATTCCATGTAGATGCCCTTTTTTTAAACCGGATTTTCCCTGAAGATTCGCCTCAATATCTGATTCAAAGGAAGTACATAGAGCGAATCACCAAGACCTTTGACCCCACCCCTTTGATAACCATTCCCTATCAAAAAGAGGAGGTCTTGGGTTTTGAAAGATTAAAGAATTTTGGGAGGCTGATCTATCAAGAGAAGGACCCCTCAGAGATCTTTTACCGGGACAAACCCTTTGAAATTGAAGAAAGGAAGGGAGGGTATGTCCTGAGGCTATATTTTAAGGACCTACCCGAGGAGATCCCTGAAATCTTAAGGAATGAAGAAGAGCTAATCCTTAAGATCAGGAATTTTAAAAGACACTTTTTCTTACCCAGAACCCTTGTAAATCTTGAAATCAAAACTGCCAGGATTAATAATTCAGCCTTAGAGATAATTTTTGGGGATTAATCTCAGTTAGAATCCCCTTGACAATTTTTGAAGTTTTTTTAGATTTAAAATGATTTCGCCTGTAGGAGGGAGGGATGAGTTGTATCTTTTGTCGGATAGTTAACAAAGAGATACCTGCAAACAAGGTTTATGAGGATGATAGAGTCTTTGCCTTTCATGACATCAATCCCCAGGCTCCCTATCACCTCCTGGTTATACCCAAAAAGCACATTTCAACCCTTCTGGAATTAACAGAGGAGGATAAGGGGCTTATCGGACACATTTATGGTGTGATAAACAAGATTGCCGAAGACCTTGGTTTTGCCGAAAGGGGATTCAGAGTGGTGGTGAATTGCAAGGAAGAGGCAGGCCAGACTGTCTTTCATGTGCACTTCCATGTCCTGGCTGGACGGCCTATGGAGTGGCCTCCAGGCTAAGCCTCAGACCTCTTCAAAATAACTCTGCCCGCAACAGATCTTGCAGAGGACCTTTCCCCCTCTCTCAACATGTCTTCCGTCGCGCACAACTATCCCACAACTCTCACAGACCACCTTTTGCCTGGGTTTTCCCGGAAGGTCCACCTCTCTCAGTTTAACTCTGACCTCCTTTACCTCAAAGAGTTCCTGAAGGGGCATGACCTTATAGGCTGAAAGTTCTCTCAGGGCAGGATTTTCAAGCTCTGGAAAATATTTTTTGGCCTGTTCTTTGGCCTCTTCTCTGGCTACAATCCTGAAGGCCTTACCAGTCTCAAGATTCACAAAGGTTGCAGCCATGATCCCAAAATCCAGATATTTCATGGTTCTCTTTCCCAGTGAGACCCCGGTGACAGTCTGAATGGCGTCAGTTGCACATCTATCAATCTCCACACAGACGAGAAATTTTTTCCTATCCAGTCCATAGGGGTCTCTGATTCCGATCAATTCCAGGCCAAGAAGAGCAAGCCTTGCCCCAAGCACCTGGCCTGCGCAGAGGTGTCCGTGTCTTTCCTTGCATACCTCTAAGAGGGCCTCAAAACTCAGCTCAAAGGGATTAAAGGAGCTCATAAAATCTTCCTCAGGATACCTTTGCTCCCGGGGAGACTTCTTTTTCAGGGATTACAAGGGTAAGTCCCCTTTCATCATGGGCGGCAAGAAGCATCCCCTCTGAGAGGATGCCCCGAATTTTAGCGGGCCTGAGATTAAGGACAAGCACTACCTCTTTCCCTATGAGTTCATCAGGCCTGTAATATTGAGCTATGCCAGAGACAATTTGTCTTTTCTCAGGACAGCTGACCTCAAGTCTGAGCAACCTGTCTGCCCCTTCCACCTTCTCAGCAGAAAGGATCTTTCCGATCCTTAAGTCCCACTTTCTGAATTCATCAATGGGAAAAAGCTCACTTCTTTGCTCCATTTTCTTTTCCTCCTGAGATTCATCTTTGTATTCCTCCCTCTCAAGTCTTGGAAAAAGGGGCTGCCCCTTTTTAACCTCAGACCCTGTGGCCGGTAGTGTCCAGTCAAAGATCTCCTTAAAGGAGAGCTCTTTGGGATCTAAGGATAGGTTCTTGAGGAGTTTCTTTGAGCTTTCAGGTAAGACCGGGCTTAAGGCCAGGGCAAAGCTCTTTATAGCGGAGAGAAGATTTCTCAAAATAGTGCCAGCCCGGGCCTTTCTTCCTTCCTTCATCTCCTTCCAGGGGGCTGTGCGGTCAATATATACATTGGCAAAGCGTATAGCCTGGAAGAGCTCCTCAATGGCAAGGTGAAACTGTAAACTCTCAAAAAGAGCGGTATATTTCCTCAGGGCCTCATCCACCTTTTCTCGCAATTCCTGGTCTTCAGTCTGCAACTCTTCTAAGGGGGGAACCTCTCCCTCAAAATATTTCTCCACAAGATTGAGGGTCCTATAAATAAGGTTTCCATAATCATTGGCTAAATCTGCATTATATCGGGTAAAAAACTGCTCAGGACTGAAGTCCGCATCATATCCAAAGGCCATCTCCCTCAATAAAAAGTATCTCAGGGGGTCATTACCAAATTGCCTGCTAAGCTCAAGGGGTTCAACCACATTGCCTAAGGATTTGGACATCTTAACCCTGTGCATGAGCCAGTAGCCGTGGACAAAGAGTTTTTTGTAGATGGGAAGTCCTAGGGCCTTAAGCATAATGGGCCAGTATATGGCATGGGGCTTGAGTATATCCTTGGCTATTAGGTGATGGCTTTCCCTCCAAAGGGTTTCCCAGTCAGGGTTATCAGGATATCCTATCCCCGAGAGATAATTGATCAGGGCATCAAACCAGACATAGGTCACATAGTCCCTGTCAAAGGGAAGTTCTATCCCCCAGGAGAGTCTGCTTTTGGGCCTTGAAATACAAAGGGGGGGAAGGGGCTCCTCCAAAAGATTCAAGACCTCCTCTTTGTAAAAGGCAGGATAAATTAAGTCCTCCCTTGCAAGATAATCTCTAAGCCAGGGACGATACTTCTCAAGATTAAAGAAGTAATTCCTCTCTTTAAGGTGCACCGGAGGTCTTTGATGGTCTCTGCAATATCCTCTCTCATCCAGTTCCTTTGAGGTTAAAAATCTCTCACACCCGTAGCAATAAGCTCCTTCATATTCGTCAAGATAAAATTCTCCCTTCTCAAACAGGCTCTTGAGGACATATTGAACAGTCCTCTTGTGCTGGGGATCCGTTGTGCGGATAAAACGATTAATGCTCAGGCCAAGGACTTCCCAGGTCTTTTTAAAGACCTGAGCTACCTCATCCACAAATTCCTGAGGGCTCTTACCCTTACTTTGGGCTGCCTTAACAATTTTATCACCATGCTCATCGGTTCCTGTTAAAAAAAAGACCTCATACCCTTTTAAACGATAAAATCTGGCTAAAGAGTCTGCCACAATGGTAGTATAGGCATGTCCCAGATGGGGAAAGCTATTCACATAGTAGATGGGTGTGGTAAGATAGATGGTTAATCCTGCCATGCTCTGGCTCCTTCTTCCGGGGGCTCTTCCTCGGTTATGATGTAATTTTTGAGTTCCGATATGGGAATGGTGTAATAACCTCCTTCTTCGCCTTCAAGGGTGACCGTTGCCTGAAAGATGTTATACTTTACCACCCTGAAGTTACCTCCAGAGAGGCTGAGTTTGCTTCCCACTCGGGGCAGATCCGAGAGGAACTCCTGATAAAGGGCCTCTTCGTAGGAAAGACAGCAGAGAAGCCTTCCACAGGGGCCGGAGATCTTATTGGGATCAAGTATGAGGCCCTGATCCTTTGCCATTTTGATAGAGAGCGAGGCAAAGGTTTTCAGGAACTGGGCACAGCAGAACTCCTTACCGCAGATCCCAAGCCCTCCCAGAAGAGAGGTCTCATTTCTTACCCCGATCTGACGCATCTCTATCCTCATCCTGAGGGCCCTGGCAAGCTGTTTAACCAGTTCTCTAAAGTCAATGCGACCCTCTGCGGTATAATAAAAGAGGATCTTACTCTTATCAAAATAACACTCCACATCCACCAGATTCATCTCCAGACCAAGCTCTCTGGCAAAGGTTTCACAGAGTTCCTTACCCTTAGCCTCAAGTTCCCGTCTATTTTCAAAGGCAGAAATCTCTTTGGGATTGGCTTTCCTCAGGACTACCGGGAGTTCTTTCAGGTCAAAGGGGAAGCGGTAGCAGTAATCCTTTATAAGAAAGACCTCTTTTCTTCCATCGGGTAACTCAACGAGAACATAGGACCCCCTGCTTACTGGTTTACTGAGTTTAAGGATTTTATCCGGCCTGTTCGGTTTGAGCACTCCAAAGGCAAGATAGATTTCTTTATTTTCTTCCATGCCTGTTATCCTCCGATTGCCCGCATGGGCCTCTGGGTGGGTTTAAGGATTTTCTTTTCAGGTTTAATTTTCAGGGCAAGTAAAAAGGCCTCTTGAAGAGGCCCTTTGTCCCCTCTTAAATAAGCTTTCAAGTTTATTTCCTCATCGGAAAAAAGGCAAGTCCTGAGTCTACCATCTGCAGTAATTCTAAAGCGATTACAGTTTCCGCAAAAATGTTCACTTAGAGGGGAGATAAACCCGAGTTTTCCTCGGGCTTCCTTCCATTTGAAGACCCGGGCTGGTCCGCCCCCCCAAGAGGAGACAGGCTCAAGGGGGGCAAAACCCTCCAGTGTTTTTTTAACCTCACCTATGGACAGGACATTTTCCTCATCCCAGAGGGCGCTTCCCCCAAGGGGCATAAATTCTATAAACCTGATCTCCCAGGGATATTCCAGGGTCAGCCTTGCCAGATCCAAAATTTCTTCCTCGTTCAATCCTTTAATAACTACGACATTAATTTTTAGAGGATTAAAGCCTACTTCATGGGCCTTGAGAATTCCCCTCCAGATCTTATCAAAACTGAAGCCTCCGGTGATTTTTTTAAATTTTTCCGGCTTAAGGGTATCCAAGCTCACATTTAACCTCTGGAGACCTGACCTTTTCAGGGTCTCTGCCTTTTCCAGAAGAAGGTATCCGTTGGTCGTAAGACTCAGATCCTGGAGCCCCTCTATTTTGGCCAGCCTCTCCACTAAGGACTCAATCCCTGTTCTTCCCAAGGGCTCTCCTCCTGTAAGCCTGACCCTTCTCACTCCAAGCTCAACCCCGGTTTTAACCACCTGTTCAATCTCTTCATAGGTGAGAAGCTCCTCTCTGGGGATAAAGTCAACGGGCTCTCTGCTCTGACAATAGATACACCGGAAGTTACATCTATCGGTTACAGATATTCTCAGGTATTCAATTTTCCTTCCGTAGTTATCAATGAGCACGGATTCTTTCCTTGTAAAGGATCCTTGCCTGATTAAAGTAAGCCAAAGTCAGTTCTTCTCTATAATCTGGATAGGTCCAGGGCAGGGGCTGAAAACCTCCACCCCTGAAGATAAGGGTTACCTCGGCAAAAACGGATCTACCCAAGTAAATTCTGTGGGCATAATCCTTAAAGGTTGCCAGGACAACCTTGGAGAGGGTAAGGTAGCCGGGATCCAGATTAAGTCTTCGCCTCCCCTCAGAATCAACATTCTCCCTCTCAAGTCGGTAGCAGAGGTGTTTTAGATCCACAAGAAACTCCGGCTCCCTGAGATATTCAAAGAGATAAAAGCTCTTCCAGAGAGGACTCCCCATTTCCTCAGCATAATAGTCGGTAAACTTTGAAAAGTCAAAACTTTTGCTCTGGAGAAGCACCATCCCCAGTTCCTCCTCAACCGCTGATTTGACCTCCCCCGAGAAGACAGGCTCTCTTTCCATAAGGGCAATAAAAAAGAGAACGGGCTCAACCTTCTTAGGATGACTCATCCGTTAAGGAAAGGGCTTCCTCCGGAAGCATAATGGGGATGTCTTCAAGAATAGGATAGAGAAGCCTACACCTCTTACAGAAAAATCCTATCTTCTCCTCAGGGGTAATCTCTTTATACTCAAGGTCTCCTTTGCATTGAGGACAGGCAAGCACCTCAAGATAGGCCTTAATTTTTTCCTTTTCCATGACACTATTTTAATCCTAAAAGGCGATAACGCAATTTTTTCCCTCGGCTTTGGCCTTGTAAAGAGCTAAGTCTGCCCTCTTAAGGGTCTCATCTAAGGGCTCCCCCTTCTTATACTCGGCAACACCAAAACTTGCCGAGATAGCAGGAACAGGGGGAATTTCCATACCACAGAGAATTTTTCTGAGTTTTTCTGCCACCTCCAGGGCCTGAGATAGCTTGGTATTTCTGAGGAGAATCAAAAATTCTTCTCCACCCCATCTGGCAATAGCATCGGCCTTTCTCAGGTTTTCTTTAAGAAGCTTTGATAGAGAGACAAGGACCTTATCTCCCACATCGTGTCCATAAATATCGTTAATGGTCTTAAAGTTGTCCAGATCAATCAGGATGAGACTAAAGGGGACAGCGTATCTATCGGCGATAGCTACTTCCCTTTTCATGGCCTCATCTATAAACCTGCGATTATAAAGACCCGTCAGGGGGTCCTTTATAGAGGCCTCAAAGAGCCTCTTTTCAAGCTCCTTTCTCTCGGTTATGTCTATAAAGGTAACGAGAATGAAACTAAGCTTTTCATTAAAACTTAAGAGCCTTGCATTCAAGTGGGCAAAGAATTCAGTTCCATCCTTTCTTTTGAGGAGGGCATCAAAGTCACATTGGCCATCGGTTAAGAGTTTTTCAAGAGAACAGAGCTCTGGAGAAAAGAGGGCAAAGAGGAGCTCAAGAGGTTTTTGTCCAAGCAGATCTTCCCTTTCATATCCTGTTAATTCTGAGGCCTTTTTGTTGGCAAAGACAATGGTTTTCTCCTGGTCCAGGACAAGAAGGGCAAATCCCAGGTTTTCAAGGAGGTGTTTAAAGACCTCTTGATCCCAGTAATCTATTACAAGAGGGGTTTCAGACATGTCCTGATAAGGTTAAGGCATCCCTTAAGTTCACTTAATAGGGTTACTAATTCTTCCTTATTATAGTCCTTTTCTGAAAAAAGCAAATTTTTCAATCTTAAAAGTCCTTCCTTTTCGGTCTCAGAGAGGGTAGGAAGGATTCTCTCAAGGATCTCCTCGGGTGTAAGGGGTCTTTGAGGAGGAGAAAGCTCAACCAAGGCGTAGAGGGCCTTTAGGCCCTGGATGTAAATGTCCCGAAGGGTCTTGAGGGATAACTCTTTTTGACCGGAGGAAAGCTCTTGAAGAAGGGATTGGGCATACTGAAAATGCGTGCGGGCACGAATAAAATAGACCATCTAAGGTTCTTTTTTGAGGACCTCTTCCCCCCACTTCCGGTAAAAGTGTTTACTTATAACTTCATCTGCCTTTTCGCAGATTTCAAAGAGAAGGTCAAGCATATCCAGCATCTCAGCCTGACCATCTGGTGGTCTCATCTCCAGGTCCTCAACAAAGGCCCCACTTTCCAGATATTCTTTAAATTCCTGTAATTTCTTAAGGGTTAACATCAGGAGGCCCTCTCTAAGTACTCTCCGGTTCTTGTATCCACCTTGATGACATCTCCCTCTTTAATGAAAAGAGGCACCTGAAGGACAAGGCCCGTCTCTAAGGTTGCTGGTTTGGTGGCTGCACTCACGGTATCACCCTTCACCCCGGGCTCGGTGTGCACCACCTTAAGCTCAACCACCTTGGGTAACTCAATTCCTATCACCTTCCCCTTATAGTAAAGGACATTCACCTGAAGATTTTCTATCAGATATTTGGCTGCCTCTCCCACCTCTTCAGCCGAGACATAGACCTGATCGTAATCCTCAAGATCCATAAAGACAAATCTATCCCCCTCTTTGTATATGTATTGCATCTCCCTTTCCTGAAGATCAGGCTTTTCAAACTTTTCTCCTGAACGGAAGTTCACCTCCAAAACCCTGCCTGTGGTGAGGTCCTTTAGTCTTGTGCGGACAGTGGCCTGTCCCTGGGCCACCTTGGAGTGTTGGAAATCAACTACCTCGTAAGGCTTGCCCTCCCATTCAATCTTTAACCCTCGTCTGAAGTCAGAGGTTGTATAAGCCATATTTCCCCCTCTCCTTTAATTAGTTTGTTCCGAGTTCTTTACCAGTAAAAAGGTGGCCACACTTCCTCCTCTAATTGGCCTTTTCAAGATAGGTTGGAAGTGGTGTTGCCCAGGCCTCGTCATCAAAATAAAGCTCTTCTAAGTTCTTTGGAGGCTCAATTCTGGGTAAATGGGGCCCCTCTACTGCCTCAAAGCGAAGGAGACAGGATTTATACCAGTCCACCTCTGGTAGCTCAAGGTCAAACTCTTTCATAATCCTGTAGGTTCTATAGAAATCCTCCCAGGCATTCTCCTCTTCAGGATAGGTGGTAAAATCCCTGAGGATGTCGGTTATTACAAAACCTGCCTTGAGTAAAAAGCTCTGAAAGTCTCGCCACTTCTCTAAAGAGGCCTCCCGATGGGTAAATCCCACATATCCAGCGGACCCTGGCCCTTTGAGACTGCTTATACACCGGGCAACAAAGAGTTTCAATCCCTTTTCAGTTTCCACTGGATCCGTGACAAAGATATCAAATCTCCCCTTTAGATCCTCAGGCAGGCTATCAATCACATTATAGTTATAGACCTCAAGATTATCAAAGCCGATCTTTTTGACGGTGCCTTTTATAAAGGTATTGATACGCTCATCAATCTCCACCACCACTATCCTTTTAGGTAGCCCTGTTAGAGCCATAGCTAAGGAGATGAGATCGTCATCTCCTAAGATAAATACCTCAGAGTCCTCAAGATCCCCTCTTAGATAGATAAAGGCCGTTCTCTTAATGGTATCCTCAGGCCTGATGAAGCCCTGATCGTAATCACTGGTTGGAAGAGGTCTATCCTTGGTAAGTTCCTTAAAGTTCTTGAGAAGGTCTTTCCAAAAGGGGTCTTTATCAAAGGGTTCACAAAAGAGACACCCAGGATCTGAGAATTCTCGGATGTTAGAGGGATTTTTCGTCAGTTTGAAAAGGGGTTTTTCGTAAAGAATGAAACCTTCATTTAAGAGCTCTTTAAGGGCCTTTAAGAAAAGGGAGAGATGGGCATCTTGAAAATTTATAAGCTCCCAGAAGGTAGAAGGCCTTTTGACAAGGATCCTTAAAATTTGTGTTTTTATGCGTTTTAGCTGGCTCACCCAAAAACCTCATATAGATTAAAGAGATGGGAGATTTTGCCGTTGAAAAGTTGCGGGGGTGGGATTTGAACCCACGGCCTCCGGGTTATGAGCCCGACGAGCTACCAGGCTGCTCTACCCCGCGTCCTTTTAAAGATCTCTTTAGAATATAATCAGTTTTTAAGACTTGTCAACCCCGGGTGTTATTGCAAAGCGATTTTGTCACCCTCTATTGCAAACCTAAAAGGTCACCCCCTCTTATGATAAACTCTTAGGCTCAAACCTTTATCAGGAGGTTGAGCCTATGGGAAATTGCTCAAAGGAGGGTGTAGCTATGACTGAGTTAAAAAGAGGCAGAGGATCCAGAGGCTGCATGGAGGAAAGCTCCAGAGAATCTCAAGAAGATTTTGAGCAGAAGCAAATAGGGTGACCTTTTCGCTCTGCACTAACAATCTGTGGACTACAGATTGACTTATTACCCTTTTGGGCTTAAATTAAGAAGATATGGCAGGGAATACAATCGGGACCCTCCTTAGAGTAACAACCTTTGGAGAATCCCATGGACCGGCCTTAGGGGCAGTTGTGGATGGTTGCCCTCCGGGTTTAACCCTTTCTGAGGATTATATTCAGGAAGAACTGGAAAAAAGAAGGCCTGGCAAAGGTAAAGGGGAGACTCAGCGTAGAGAAAAAGACAAGGTTCATCTTCTCTCAGGGGTCTTTGAAGGATTAACCACAGGCACTCCCATTGCCCTTATTATCTACAATGAAGATCCCCAGAGTTCGGCTTATGAACCTCTCAGAGAGATCTTCCGTCCGGGGCATGCAGACTTTACCTATTTTATGAAATATGGGCTGAGAGATCACAGGGGCGGAGGAAGGGCAAGCGGGAGAGAGACAGTAGCCAGGGTGGCTGCTGGAGCTATAGCCAAACGAATTCTTGAAGAATACCATATTGAGGTCCATGCCTATACGATAAATCTGGGCGGAATTGAGGCCCGGGCAAGAGACCTTGATTATATCTATCAGAATCGCCTCTTTTGTCCGGATCCCGTTGCCTTTGAGGAGATGCTGAAAAAAATTGAGGAGACCTCAAGGAAGGGAGATACCCTGGGTGGAATAGTTGAGATCTGTGCCAGAAATATTCCTGCCGGCCTGGGTGAGCCTGTTTTTGATAAGTTATCGGCAGATCTTGCCAAGGCTATCTGTTCCGTAGGGGCTGTGAAAGGCTTTGAAATGGGAGCAGGATTTAAGGTGGCCGGTATGTATGGCTCCCAGAATAATGACCCTATCTCCTCTCAGGGTTTTCTAAAAAATGATGCCGGAGGACTTCTGGGAGGGATCTCCTCAGGACAGGATCTCCTTTTAAGGGTTGCCGTAAAACCCATTCCCAGCCATAGGCTACCCCAGAAGACCATTAACCTCCATAAAGAGGAGGTTGAGATTCAGGTTGGGGGAAGACACGACCTATCTGCTATTCCAAGGATTGTACCAGTACTTTCGGCAATGACAAGGATTATCCTTGCCGATCACCTCTTAAGACAGCTCGCTATCCTTGCCTTCCGCAAGAGGCTCCCCTTTCCATCCTTTTTTGAAAAATAAGGAGATCTATGGCATCAAAAAGCAAAATTCACCCTTGACAAATTTTTAAACCTTATTATAAAAAATCTAAAAATCTTCATGGAAGGAGGGAGCTATGAACAAGGCAGATTTAGTTAAGAGAATGGCAGAGATTGCGGGAACTACCAAGGCAAACGCTGAGAAGCTGCTGGATGCCTTCATGCAATCCGTGGAGGAGGCGATTTCCAAAGGAGATAAGGTGGTTTTAGTTGGTTTTGGGACCTTTCAGGTGGTTAAAAGGGCAGCCAGGAGTGGAAGAAATCCAAGAACTGGTGAACCCCTCAAGATACCTGCCAAAAAGGTAGTAAAATTTGCACCTGGTAAAAAATTAGAAGACGCTGCCAAGTAGTATAACAGAGGCTTTTTAATTAAAGGGGCCGCCGGCCCCTTTTTTTTCTAACTTTTTCCTCTTCATTACCCCGACAAAATCATGATTTCCTCAGATTTTCTGGTACTTGTAAGCCTTGGCTTACGCAAAATTTTTTTGATTTTTTAAGACCTATGCAAAATTATGGTTCTTTTTTGGTTTTTTGGTAGCCGCAACGCGTAGGTTGCGTAAGGTTTTTGTTTTTTTTGTTTTGTGGTAGCCGCAAGCTTCAGCTTGCGTGGGGTTTTGATTTTTT
>CAYTDX010000005.1:9924-40016 GCA_964436655.1 uncultured Caldimicrobium sp. | reverse complement strand
CAACAAAATACGATATAGAAATAGTGAAAAAAGAGATTGATGTTGTGAGAAAGGAAATTGATGTTGTTAGAAAGGAGATTGATGTAGTGAAAAAGGAGATTGAGCTTGTGAGGCTTGAATTCAAAAAGGATCTGAAAATAGTAACCCTGATACTGCTTGCTGCCATAGTCCTCTTAAACCAAAATTCAATAGAGTTTATAGCAAGACTGATTGGTCTCCTGAAGTAAGCCTATTCTTACCCCAAGAAAAGGTTTGAACTCTAAGATTCTTGATTTTTGCCCTTCTGGTAGCCGCAAGCTTCAGCTTAAGTGAGATTTTTTCGCGGGCTAAAGCCTGCGGCTACCTAACTCATAATTTTTTGTTTTTCCCGGTAGCCGCAACCTTTAGGTTGCGCCAGATTTTTTTGCAGGCTAAAGACCGCGGCTACCAAAAAATACAAATTTTGTGAAAAATTCACAAAGTCTAAAATCCTTTTGCCTCATACAACCACTTTACAAAGAGAATTTTTGAGGCAAAATTAAGATTATTTTTTAAGAAAAGGGGCTACCCTATGGCTAATAGACATTTTTTAAGGATCTGGGACCTGACCAAAGAAGAGGTAGAGAATCTTATTGAGCGAGCTCTTTCCTTTAAAAGGGAAAGAGCCTGGGGGGCAAAACTAAGGGGCAAAATTCTGGCTTTGGTCTTTGAAAAGGCCTCTACCAGAACCCGTGTTTCCTTTGAATCCGCCATGATAAAACTCGGAGGTTCCACCCTTTTTCTGTCAAGGCAGGACCTCCAGCTTGCAAGGGGAGAGCCTATAAAGGATACGGCCCGAGTTCTCTCTCGCTATGTAGATGCTGTTGTCCTTAGAACCTATCACCAGGAAACCATAGAGGAGTTTGCCCGCTACTCCCATATCCCTGTCATTAACGGTTTGTCCGACCGTTTTCATCCCTGTCAGGTCCTTTCCGATATCATGACCGTTATAGAAAAGGGCAAGGACCTGTATAAGAGTAAGATCCTCTGGCTCGGGGATGGGAACAATGTTGCCCAGTCCTGGATTGAGGCAAGTGCCCTTCTTGGTTTTCCCCTGGTCCTTTGCTGTCCCGAAGGTTTTGAACCAGAGGGAACCCTCTTAAAGGAGGCCAGGCTCAAATATCAGGCCAAGATTGAGGTCCTTCATTCAGTAGAGGAGGCTATCCGCTCAGCTGAGGTTATTAACACCGATGTCTGGATCAGCATGGGCCAGGAAGAGGAATCTCAGAGGAGGAGAGAGGCCTTCAAAGGCTTTACCCTCAATCAAGAGCTCTTAAACAAGGCCCATCCTGAGGCTATGGTTTTACACTGCTTACCTGCCCATAGAGGTGAAGAGATAACGGATGAGGTCCTTGAGAGTAAACAATCCGTGGTCTGGGATCAAGCAGAAAACAAGATGTGGTTGCATATGGCCCTCCTTGACTTTTTAATCAATGGTCATTAAAATGTTAAAAGATAATTAATAAATGGGAGGAGCTATGAAAATAGAGCGGGACACCTTCGTAAGATTGAAATATTTTATGGAGATTGAAGGAGAAAGGACTCCAGAGTGGTTTTCACGGCCCCTTGAGGTCTCTTTTATCTTTGGTAGAGAGGCTATTCCAGCTATAATTGAAAAAGCCATTGAGGGAAAGGCCGAAGGTGAAAAGATTGACCTTACCATACCTCCTCAATCAGCCTATGGACCACATCTCTCCTATCTCGTCAAAGAGATAGACCGCCATTCCCTTAAAAATCCTGAAAAGGTAATACCTGGCGAGTGGTATGAGGAGGTCTCTCCCTACGGTTCAAGGACCTTTTTTAAAGTAATTGAAATTCGAGGAGATAAGGTCATAGCTGATTTTAATCACCCAGCCGCTGGGAAAAATGTCTTGATGAGGATAGATATCTTAGAGGCCCGTCCTGCAACGGCCTATGAGATCATGTCTGCTGAGCTCAGGGCCTGTGGAGGGGGCTGAAGATAGGTCTGACTGCTCGGAGAGCAAAGACACCTGAATGCCCCTCTTGAAAATTGAAGATCTCACAGTTGGCTCAAGGTCCCAAAATACGCCTATTCTAAAGGGACTCTCCTTTCATCTTTTTAAGGGCGAGATTATTGGAATCCTTGGAGAAAGTGGATCGGGAAAATCACTTACAGCCCTTAGCATCATGGGTCTCTTACCCCCTGAACTCAGGATTTATCAGGGGGAGATCCTCTTTGAAGGAGTTAACCTTCTGAACCTTTCTGAAAAAAGGTTAACGGAGCTGAGAGGAAAAAAACTATCTATCATCTTTCAGGACCCTTTAAGCAGTCTGAATCCGGTTTTAACCATTGAGGAACAGATGCAGGAGCTTGTTTATTATCATCTGGGATTAAAAAAAACTGATGGAAAGGCCCTAATTCTCAAGACCCTCAAAGAAGTTGGGATACCTGATCCAGAGATTAGATTAAAAAATTATCCCCACGAGCTTTCGGGAGGCCTTCGCCAGAGGGTTATGATTGCTATGGCCATCCTCTGTTCTCCCAGCCTTCTTATAGCAGATGAACCAACCACAGCCCTTGATCTAACCATTCAGATGCAGATTCTGGAGCTTCTTAAGTCTTTAAACCGGGAAAGAGGTTTAAGCCTTATTTTTATTACCCATGATCTCGGGATTCTGCGATGGTTTGCGGAAAGGATTCTGGTTTTCTATCAGGGTAGGGTCCTTGAATCTGCCTCAACGGAAAGGCTTTTTCAAAACCCCCTTCATCCCTATACAAAACTGCTTTTTGATTCCTATCCCGGAAGGAAAACCAGGGACCTTACCTCAAAGGAGGATCTTTCTGGACAGGGGGACTTTTATTGTGATTTTTATCCCCGGTGCTCCGAACGCTGTGAGGAAGCCCTACAAGGGGTGCCACCTCTGATTGAGATTGAGCCCAAACATCTGGTCAGGTGTTTTAGGTATGTCTGAAAAGATAGTGGCTGAGGTCCAGAATGTCTCGAAGAGATACTTTGTTAAGACCTTCTGGTTTAAGAGGGTGCCCTTCTGGGCCTTATCCGGAATTAATCTAAAAATCTTTGCCGGGGAGATTGTTGTCCTTTTGGGGGAGAGTGGCTGTGGTAAAAGCACCTTAGGAAGGATTTTTCTTCATCTTGAAAGGCCAGAAGAGGGAGAGGTCTTCTGGCTTGGGCACTCCTTAAGGAGCATATCAAGAGACCTTTATCGAGGCCTTAGGCCCAAAATCCAGGCTGTTTTTCAGGATAGTTATGCCTCCTTGAATCCCCGTTTTAAAATCGGTGAGCTTCTAAAGGAGCCCTTTAATCTGAATTTTCCCGAAAAGGCCAAGAGGTCAGAGGAGGAGGCCCTTCGGATCTTGAGGCTTGTGAGTTTACCTGAGGAATTTATGGATAGGTATCCTCATCAATTAAGCGGTGGTCAGAGACAAAGAGTTGCCCTTGCCAGGGCCCTTATCACCAGACCCTCTCTCATTGTCCTTGATGAACCAACCTCTGCCCTTGATATGACCATTCAGAGTCAGATTCTTGATCTCCTCAAGGACTTACAACGGAGGTACCATCTCAGCTACCTACTCATTACCCATTCCTTACCTACGGCCTTAGATATGGCAGATCGGGTGGTTGTTATGTATCTTGGGAAAATTGTTGAGATCTTTCCTAAAGGTCTCTTTAACAGGGTTTCCCATCACCCTTATACTGAGATGTTGCTTAGATCCTTCCCGGACCCCTTTGCAGATAAGCCTCCTGATACCACCTTCATAAGAGGAGAGCCAGCAAGCCCCATCAAGCGTCCAGAGGGTTGTGAATTCCACCTTAGGTGTCCTTCTATGCAAAAGGAGTGTTTGCGCCATTCACCGGAACTTAAAGAAATTCAGCCCGGACATTATGTCGCCTGCCATAGAATGGGTGCAGTCTAAACTACTCTTTTAAAGCAAAAATCTATTTTAAAAGAAAATTCAAGAAAAAAAGCAAAAGAGAGAGAAAAGAAGGGATTGAAAAGGGGGCATGCCCTTTTAGAGCCTTTTATCCCCTTGGAAAGCTTAGGATTTTCCTGCCCTCAGGAACTGCCTGTTTTTATCTCTATGATCTGACGAACAAAAATTTCTTTGAGGAGCTACTAACTGCTCCCCCATGACAATACCTCTATTTTGGTTGAAAATTCTGGCTTGGTAGGTTATTTTTGAAAATACCTTTCTCAGAGGGGTGAAGTCCTTTATGAAATCCACAAAAAAAGAAGATTGGAACTATTTGAAGGGGAAACTCAAGGAATTATTACCCCAGAGCATCTATAAGGTCTGGTTTTCGGAGTTAAACGGCTATGTTAAGGATGATAGGCTTTATATAGAGGTTCCTAATGAATTTGCCAGGGCCTGGCTCAAAGAAAATTATGAAGGTCTCTTGCAGAGGTTGGTAAGTGAGGCAGGTTTTCAGGGGTATGAATTTTATCTCAGTGATAAGCCCAGGCCTGAACAGATGGTCATCCCCTATAGTCCGGTGGAGGTGGTTGGACGAAAGATCTCCTCTCGTTATACCTTAAGTGATTTTGTTGTGGGAAGATGTAATGAACTTGCCTATAAGGTGTGTTCAAGATTGGTTGAGGACCGACCCAGGGGTTATTTTATTTATCTTTATGGTAACTATGGACTGGGAAAGACCCATCTTACTCAGGCAGTAGGGAATGGGCTTCTCAATCAGGGGTTTAACAGGGTGCATTATTTTACGGCCCAGGACTTTTTGAGTTATCTTCTCAAATACCTGAAGGCTGGACAGATTGAATCTTTCAAAGAGAAGATCAGAGAAGGTTGTGATCTCCTTTTGCTGGATGGAATTCACTTTCTCTCAGGCAAGGAATTTACCCAGAGTGAGCTTTCCTTTTTGTTAGATTACCTCCTTGATGAAAGAAAAACCGTGGTATTGACCTCTTTAAGGGCCCCTCAGGAATTGCCAGATATGGATAGTTCCCTGAGATCCAGGCTTAATGCAGGGCTTTTGGTAAAGCTAAATCAGCCGGATCTGGAGACCCGGAAAAAAATTATTCGGTTTAAAGCCCGTAAGGAGGGTTATAGGTTTCCAGCGGAGGTGGTGGATTATCTGGCTAAGAATCTCAGGGGGGACATCAGACAATTAGAGAGTGCCGTCCTGGGGCTTATAGCCCGAGCAAGTTTTTTGAGAGAGCCAGTCAATCTTCAGGTAGCCAAGGAGTTATTGTCTGAGAGCTTTGCAGAAAGAGAAGGCACCTCTGAACTAAATATCATTATAGAGGGGGTCATAAAATTCTATGGAATTACCCGGGAAGACCTTTTTTCTTCTTCTCGGAAGAAAAACCTCAGTCTTGCCAGACAGACGGTTATCTATCTCCTGAGGAATATGGCCAAAAAATCCCTGAAGGAGATTGCCCATTTACTTAATAAGGAGCACTCAACAGTTATCTACCATCTCAAAAACATGGAGAAAAGACTCAATCAAAACAGGGCCTTTAGACTTCAACTGGAACTCTTGATTAAAGACCTCTCTTCAGAGATAGGTGCGGACCCTCCAGAGAGGGCAGAGGAAGAGGAGTTTTTAGAGGCTGGATTTGAGTCTTAGCCAGGACGCTCTCAAGATTCTTAGAAAAATTTTTGGAGAAAGACTCCTTCTTGATCCTGAGGAGGTCCTTCCTTACGGGACGGATGCCTCCTCTCTATTTTTCAAGCCCGATGGGGTGGTTTTCCCTGAAACGAAGGCAGAGGTCTTAGAACTCCTCTCTCTGGCAGATAAGTTTAACTTTCCCTTGGTTTCCCGAGGAAGTGGAACCTCAACCACTGGGAGTCCCTTACCTGTGCAGGGAGGCCTGGTAGTTTCCTTTACTAAGATGAATCGCATCCTTGAGGTGGTGCCTGAAGAGCGAATAGTTAGGGTTGAACCAGGTGTCTTAAATGGTGACCTTAAGAGCTATCTCCGGAAATTTGGTCTCTTTTATCCACCAGACCCTGCAAGTTATGCCTTTTCAACCATAGGAGGGAATGTGGCCACCTGTGCTGGAGGTCCAAGAGGTTTAAAATACGGCACTACCAAGGACTATGTCCTTTCTTTGGAGGTTGCCCTCCCTGGTGGGAATCTTTTAAAGACCGGACCAGCAACTCTCAAAGGGGTAGTCCCTTATAATCTGACCTCACTTTTTGTGGGATCAGAAGGCACGCTGGGGCTTATTGTAGAGATAGTCTTAAAACTTTTGCCCTATCCCCAGAAAAGAAAGCTCTATCTGATTTTTTCCCCTGTTGAGACCCTGGCCTTAGAACTCATTACCAAGACCCTTTTAAGGGGTCTAACCCCTGCCACAGCTGAATTTGTGGATAAGACCACCTTGCGGGTAATCAAGGCGGATATTGAGAAAAAATTTAAGGCAGATCTAAAGCTAAAGGCTGTAGAGGGTTTATTATTTGTGGAGTTTGATGGCAGTATTGAGGAGGTGAAGAGAGAGACGGAGACTTTTGAGGACCTGCTCAAAGAACAGGGAATAACTTATCTTTCGGCAGAGAGGGAAGAGGATATTGAAGTCCTCTGGGATGTAAGGAGAAATATCTCCCCCTCTCTCTTTAGGCTTGGGAGGAAAAAGTTAGCTGATGATGTGGTGGTCCCGAGAAAGAGGATGTCTGAGTTTCTAATGTATCTACGGGGTCTTGAAGAGGCCTTTGGGATAGCTGTTGCAAGTTTTGGCCATGCGGGGGATGGAAATTTTCATGTGAATATACTTTTTAATGAGGGAGAGGAGGAAAGGGCAAGGTCTCTTCGGGAAAGGCTTTTAAAAAAGGTGCTTGAGCTCTTTGGAAGTATCTCAGGGGAGCATGGAGTGGGTTTCACTAAAAGACCCTATGTGCTATGGGAGCTCAATCCTTTGCAAATTGAGATCATGAAAAAGTTAAAGGCCCTTTTTGATCCCAAAGGGCTCCTAAATCCCCAGATAAAGCTTCCGTAGGTCAAAAATTCCGTAATCCCTAGGTTGTGTGTTTTTGGATGTTTAGTGATTTTTTACGCAAGGCCTGAAGCCTGTGGTTACCTAAAAACTAATTTTGCAAAGAACACCAATAGAGACCTTTGCAAAATTATGATTCTTTTTCTGTTTATGGTAGCTGTGGCCTTTGGGTTGCCTATGGTTAAAGGATTTTTTTGCTTTTGGATTTTTGGCTTTCTGGTAGCCGCAACGCGTAGGTTGCGTGTTTTTTGAATTTTTATTGATTTTTTTTCGCAGGCTAAAGCCTGCGGTTACCCTTTGCTACCCTTTCTGAATGGAGACCTTTATTCCGTGGCAGGAAGTCGTCGTTTGGAGGTTGGAAATTCGAGGATTTCCATCACGGCCCTATAGGTTTCCTCGGTAACCCTGACCTCTTTGAAGACCCTGAGGCCTGCCTCCTTAATGGCTTCACGCCAGAAATTATCCCTTTCAAAGTCTCGACTTTCATAATCATATTCGTAATAGACCTCTTTTATCCCGGCTGAGGCAATAAGCTTGAGACATACATAACAGGGGGCTAAGGTGCAGTAGAGGCTTGCACCTTCAAGGGAGATGCCGAATCGGGCAGCCTGAGCAATGGCATTGGCTTCAGCATGACTTGCTCGGCAGTAGTTATATTTATCAATATCAGGCACCCCTTTTTCCCTTCTGAAACAATAGCCTGGCCCACGATCTGTGCAATGCCAGGCACCAGGCATTGGTCCGTTGTAGCCAGTTGCAAGGATCCTCTTATCTTTTACCACCACCGCTCCAGTTGGCCTGGAATTACAACCTGATCTCACGGCAACGAGCTTGGCAATGACCATGAAATATTCATCCCAGCTTGGCCTGAGCATAATCCACCCTTATCGGCGATAAAAGGGAAATTTAATACAGAGCTCCCTTATCTTAGCCCTTATTTCCCTTCGCAGGGTAGCCCTTTCCGGGTTTTTCAGGATATCGCACATCCACCCGGCAACCTCCTCAACCTCTCTCTCTCTTAGTCCCCGGGTGGTTATAGCCGGGGTCCCGATCCTGATGCCACTTGTTATTTTAGGGGGTAAGGGATCAAAGGGAATAGCATTTTTGTTTACCGTTATACCAGCCTCCTCCAGAAGTTTTTCCGCCTCAGCCCCGGTAAGACCATGACTTGAGACATCAATAAGAATCAGATGATTGTCTGTGCCCCCTGAAACTACTCTAAAACCATGCGTCTGAAAAACCTTAGCTAAGGTCTGGGCATTTTTAACTACCTGTTGCTGATAGCTCTTAAACTCATCTTGCAGGGCCTCTTTAAAGCATACGGCCTTGGCTGCAATGATATTCATGTGAGGCCCTCCCTGAATACCAGGGAAAACGATCTTGTCAATTAATTTGCCGTATCTTTCTTTACAGAGGATGAAACCGCCCCTTGGGCCACGAAGGGTCTTGTGAGTGGTTGAGGTTACAAAATCGGCAAAGGGAACTGGAGAGGGATGAATCCCTGCAGCCACAAGGCCGGCAATGTGGGCCATATCTACCATAAGATAGGCCCTTACCGCTTGAGCGATGTGATAGAAGGCTTCAAAATCAATAGTCCTGGGATAGGCACTGGCCCCGGCTATAATAAGCTTTGGCCTTTCAAGCAGAGCAATCCTGAGTATCTCGTCGTAATCAAGGGTCTCCGTTTCCCTTGAGACCCCGTAATGTACAATCTTATAAAGTTTGCCTGAAAAATTTACGGGGGCCCCATGGGAGAGGTGACCTCCATGGGAGAGATTCATAGAGAGAATAGTATCTCCTGGATTGAGAACGGAAAAAAATACCGCCATGTTGGCCTGGGTTCCCGAATGAGGTTGCACATTGGCATAATCAGCCCCGAAGAGGAGTTTAAGCCTCTCTATAGCTATGCTCTCAACATTATCTACAAATTCGCAACCGCCGTAATATCTGGCTGCGGGATATCCTTCTGCATACTTATTCATAAGGGGAGAGCCCTCTGCTTCCATTACAGCAGGTGAGGCCAGATTTTCAGAGGCAATCATCTCAAGTTGATATTCCTGACGGTCCGTCTCTCTCTGAATAAGCTCAAAGATATCTGGATCAATCTCTTGTAAGATGCCCATTTTATCCTCCCAGACCATATTTCTCAAGTTTATAGCGAAGCATCCTTTCTGTAATTCCAAGCATCTCAGCCGCCCTTACCTTAACTCCATTGGCTTTTTTCATGGCCTCAACTATTCTACTCTTTTCAAGCCTTTCCACGGCCTCTTCTAAGGGAAGACTCCAGAGCTCCTCAAGCCCTGCTCCCTTTCTATGGGGGTCTTCACCCAGACCCAGATCCTCCCGGGTAAGGACCTCTCCCTCAGCTAAGATTATACCTCTTTCTATGCGGTTTTCCAGCTCTCTTACATTACCGGGAAAGGAATGCTGGAAAAGGGCAGAAAGGGCTTCTTGGGAGAGTTCCTTGACCTCCTTTCCATACTTTTGATTGAATTTTTTTATAAAAAAGCGTGCCAGAGGCAGGATATCCTCTTTTCTCTCCCGTAAAGGCGGTAGGTGAAGGTTAATCACATTTAGTCTCCAGTAAAGATCCTCCCGGAAGAGCATTTCATTTATCATTTTTTGAAGATCCCGGTTGGTTGCGGTAATTAAGCGGAGATTAACGGTTAATTCTCTCAGGCTACCCAGTCGGCGAAAGGTATTATCCTGTAAGACCCTTAAGAGTTTGGCCTGCAGTGAAAGGGGCATCTCCCCAATCTCATCCAGAAAAAGGGTTCCCCCTTCGGCTAATTCAAAAAGGCCGGGTTTGGACTGGACTGCTCCTGTAAAGGCACCCTTTTCATAACCGAAGAGCTCGGCCTCAAGGAGGGACTCAGGAATGGCAGCGCAGTTGATCTTTATAAAAGGACCTTCGTGTCTTGGGCTCAATTGGTGAAGGAGTTTGGCTATGACCTCCTTTCCAGTTCCGGATTCACCGGTAATGAGAACCGGGGCCAGGGTCTCAGCTACCTTGTTTACCAAGGCTAAGACCTTTTGCATAGCCGGGCTTTCGGCAACTATGCCTTCAACCTTCTGGAATTCCTCCCGTGAAAGATACTTCAGTCTCTCCTTCAGGAGATAAACCTCCCGGGTAAGCTTAAATTCATTAAGGGCCCTCTCTACAAGCAGGATAAGCTCTTCAAGATTAACGGGTTTGGCTAAATAATGATAGGCCCCTTTTTTCATGGCTGTAACAGCGTGTTCAATACTGGCAAAGGCAGTTATCATGATAACAGGGATCAGGGGATATTCCTGTTTCAGGGTCTCAAGAAAGCTTAGGCCATCTCCATCAGGAAGTCTCCAGTCTAAGAGGATGAGATTGACCTCTCTCCCCTGTAAGGCCTTTTCAGCCTCCCTTAGATTTTCAGCACCTATAATCTGATAGCCCCTTTTTTTGAGAAAGTCTTCCAGGATCTCTCTTTGTAATTTTTCGTCTTCTACAATAAGGAGGGTTTCCTTTTTCATTTCGGGGCCTTCCACCTGAGGCGAAAAATTTTACCACCTTCTTTAAGATTTTCTATCTCAATTTCTCCCTGATGGGCCTCAATGATCTTTTTAACTAAATAGAGGCCCAATCCAAAGCCCTCTTTTTTAGTACTGAAAAAGGGGTCAAAGATCTTTTCCTTTATTTCTGGAGGTATGGTTGGTCCATTATCATAGATTTCAATCATATAAGAGTCTTTATTTTGGGAGAGAGTCAAATCTATTCTCCCCTTTGGTCTTCCGTACAGGGCATCACAGGCATTTTTTATAAGATTTTCCAGGGTCTTTTTAAGCCAGAAGGGGTCCCCCCAGAGCCTATCCACTTCCTTCTTTATCACAAGGTCAACTCTTCCTGATGTGAGATTAGCCACCATCAATCTCAGTTCCAAGAGGAGGCTTTCGGGATCAAAGAATTGGGTTTTAAGTTGGATGTCTTTGTGAAAGAGAAGTATCTCCTGAGTCCAGTTTAAGAGGCCCTTGAGTTCCTCTAATATCCTTTTTTGAGTAAGATCTTCAGTATGGCCCAAGGTGCTTGATGTCTGCATAAGTAAGAAGAGATTATTTAGATTGTTTCTTAATTCATGCGCCAGAGTTGCTGCCATTCTTCCGAGCAAGGCAAGTTCCTTTTCAGCCTGGAGCCTTTTTTCAGCCTCCCTTTTTTTTTCTTCGGCCCCCTGAAAACGATGTAAAAGATACAAAACCATCACAAGGGTTATACAGTAAAAAATCAGGGTAAGGAGGGCGTATTTCAAGAAGGTCCTCTGATAGTAAGAGACATCTAAGGTTAGAAATATACAATACTCCTTGTTTTCAATCTTGGTTTGATGAAGGGCCTTTATCAGATTTCCCTCTTGATAAAGGGCCTTTTTGCACTCTCTGAAGGGGAGTGTCTTTTCCTTAAAATTCCAGGAAAGAAAAAGCTCTCTCTGATAAAAGATAGCCAGATTTAAGAATTTTTCCCTTTTAAAGAGGTCCTCTAAAAAATCAACCAGGTCAAGGAGCCAGCCCTTACTTTCAGGTAATTCTGAAAATTCCGGAATGAAAGGAATTTTATAAAAGTTTTCCAGAAATCTAACATAATCAGAGAGTTTTCCCTCTACCTGGCTGAGGGTGTTTTCAACTTTAGTCTCTATACTTTGCTGGAGGTAATGCCTAAAATAGAGGAGCTGAAAAAAGGTGAAGATAGAAAATAGCAGGATAAAGATAAGGGTCAATATCCTTAAGGGGGCCTGGAAAAAAAGAACCCCTTTTTTGGGCATTTTCAGTGATCTCCCCAGAGTTTTTTTAATCTTTCCTTTAAGGCAGATTCATGACCTATCTCCTTGGGTTCATAAAGCCTAATCCCTTTAAGGAGATCAGGCAGATAATTCTGTAAGACAAAGGCTCCTTCAAAATCGTGAGGATATTGATAGTCTTTCCCATATCCCATTCTTTTCATCAACGGGGTCACAGGGTTCCTGAGATGAAGTGGCACAGGCTGGGCTCCGGTCTTTTTAACCTCCTCTCTGGCTCTATTTAAGGCCTGATAGGAGGAGTTACTTTTGGGAGCCATGGCAACATATAAGGCTGCCTCAGCCAGAGCTATCTCACCTTCAGGAGAGCCAAGAACATCATAGGCCTTAAAGGCAGAAAGTGCTATGACCAAGGCCAAAGGATCTGCCAGGCCCACATCTTCAGCTGCACAGATCAGAATTCTTCTGGCGATGTAAAGGGGATCCTCTCCTGCCTCAAGCATCCTCACCATCCAGTAAATGGTTGCATCAGGGTCACTCCCCCGCATGCTCTTGTGAAAGGCTGAGATGAGGTTGTAATGCTCTTCTCCGCTCTTGTCATAAAGAAGGGATTTATTTAAAAGCCCTGAAGAGAGGTTTTCCAGACCAATTTTATTCAAGCCCTCTTGAATAGCCCCTTCAAGGAGGATTTCAAGGGTATTTAAGGCAAAGCGGGCATCTCCTTGGGAGGCCTGGGCGATGGTTTTTAGGACCTCCTCTTCAACAGAAAAGGAATATTTTCCATAACCCTTGACTTTGTCAGTTACAGCCCTCTTAAGTATTTGTAAAATTTCCTCCTCTTCTAAGGGCTTTAGCCCTAAGACCCTTACCCTGGAGAGAAGCGGGGCTATAATTTCAAAGGAGGGGTTTTCTGTGGTTGCCCCGAAGAGGAAAATCAGCTCCCTTTCTACAAAGGGAAGTAAAAAAGATTGTTGAGCCTTGTTAAATCTGTGGATTTCGTCAATAAAAAGTATGGTAACTTTACCCAGCCTCTTTAAATTCTCTGCCTCTTTGAGAAGTTCCTTCAGGTCCTTGAGAGTAGTATCAACGGCACTTACAGCCACAAAGTTGGCCTTAAAGTGTCTTCCCAGAAGATGGGCAAGAGTTGTTTTCCCGGTTCCAGGAGGCCCCCAAAAGACCAAAGAAAAGGGCTTTTCTCTTTTCAGGAGATAATAAAGAGTTCCCCCCTTTTCAAAGAGATGCCTCTGTCCGACAAACTCATCTAAGCTTTCAGGTCTTAATCTTTCAGAAAGAGAGGCCATAGATAAAATATAAATAAATTTTCAAAAAATAAAACAAGCCGGACCCTGTGCTACCAAAAACCCATTAAATCCGACTAAAACTTTCCCTTTTGGTGTTCCTTGCAGAATCAAGGGTCCCGGCTACAAAAATCAAAAAGGGGCTGAGTTTAAGAAAAAAATCACAAATAGATTGACAATTTAAATTTTCATGTTTTTATATCCCTAAAACATCTAAAAGGGGTGCTATATGATAGAGATAAGGCTTCACGGGAGAGGAGGACAGGGTGGAGTGACCTCGGCAGAGCTTATAGCCATAGCTGCTATTAATCAGGGCAAATACGCTCAGGCCTTTCCGAGCTTTGGTCCTGAAAGAAGAGGGGCTCCGGTTCAGGCCTTTGCCAGAATAAGCGATTCCCGAATTAGAACCCGGGAAAAGATCTACCATCCTGATGTAATACTCGTCCTGGATGCCAGTCTTCCTAAGATCGTCAATGTTACCGCAGGGTTAAAAGAGGGGGGCATGGCTATTCTCAATAGTTCTCATTCTGAAAAGGAAGTTAGAAAGATGCTTGGGGGCTATAAGGGAAAGTTGGCCTTAGTTGATGCCAATAAGATTGCCCTTGAAGAAATAGGTGTGCCTATTACCAATACCACCATGCTGGGAGCCTTTATAGCTGCAACCGCTCTTGTTGATCCTGCCTATATGGAAGCGGCTTTAAAGGAGAGATTCGGAAAATTAGCTGAAAAGAACATAAAGGCCCTTCAAAGGGCAATTAAAGAAACAAAAATTTACGGATAAGGAGTTCAGCCATGCCAAAAGATCAGGGACTAATGAGCTGGAAGGAGCTTGCTCCAGGTATGTTTATCTTAGAGCCCGGAAACTCAGCCAGGTTTAAAACCGGCGACTGGAAGTCCTTTAAACCTGTGCTTGATAAGGAAAAGTGCATAAAGTGCGGACAGTGTTATCTCATGTGTCCTGAACCTGCCTATGAAGAGGATGCCGAGGGATACTTTATTTGTAATCTCAATTACTGTAAGGGCTGTGGAATCTGCGCAGCCATTTGCCCAAAAGGGGCGATTACAATGGTTTTAGAGGAGGCCTAAGATGGGAAAAAGAGTAGCCAAAGAGGTTTCCATAGCCGTTGCTGATGCAGTAGCCCAGTGTAAGGTAGATGTGGTCTCCGCTTACCCCATTACCCCTCAGACCCACATCGTTGAACACTTAGCAGAATTGGTAAATAACGGAGAACTTGATGCAGAATACATGCCTGTTGAGTCAGAGCATGCAGCTATGAGTGCCTGTATCGGGGCTGCAGCCACAGGGGCCAGGACCTTTACTTCTACCTCTTCTCAGGGATTACTTCTCATGTATGAGATGTTACCCATTGCTTCGGCCTTTAGGCTTCCTATTGTTATGGTCATTGCCAATCGGGCCATATCTGCCCCTATAAGCATCTGGAATGACCATAGTGATGTGATGACCATGCGGGATCACGGGTGGATCCAGACCTTTGCAGAAAACGGTCAAGAGGCTGTTGATCTTGTCTATCACGCCTATAGAGTGGCAGAAAAGGCCATGCTACCTGTGGCTGTAAATCTGGATGGCTTTATTGTGACCCATGTGGTTGAGCCTGTTGAGATGCTTGATCAGGAGCTTGTGGACAAATACATCCCACCTTTAAGAATGAAGTATAAACTTGATCCCAAGAAGCCGATTACTATGGGAGCTATCGGTGTTCCAGAGATTTATACAGAGGCCAAAAAGGCCCAGGATGAGGCCTTTAAATCAGCCTACAAAGTTGTAGTAAAGGCCTGGCAAGATTTTGAAAGGATCTCCGGTAGAAGGTATCAGCCCATTGAGACCTACCGGATGGAGGATGCCGAAGTAGCCTTAGTGATCATGGGAAGTTTAGCCGAGACGGCAATGAATGCCGTTGACTCCTTAAGAGAAAAAGGTAAACGGGTTGGGCTCGTAAGAATTCGTCTCTGGAGACCCTTTCCAACTCAGGACTTCCTAAAGGCTATCGCTAAGGTTAAGGCCCTCTGTGTCTTTGACCGGGCCTTGAGTTTTGGGGCAACTGGTGGACCCGTTGGAATTGAGATAAGAAGTGCCCTCTTTCAATCCAACAAAAGACCCAAGGTGCTCAATCTGGTTGGTGCCCTTGGCGGAAGAGATGTAACAACTGAGGATTTTGAGGAAATCTTTGATAGGACCTTTAGTTTTGTGAAGGCCAAACCAAGGTTTGCTTACGAAATTATTGGAGCAAAGGAGTAGAGCCATGAGAGCAGAACTTGCTAAATTTAAAGGCCTGAATATTAAAGAACTTCCCAAGGAGGACTGGATTTCACCAGGGCATCGTGCCTGTCAGGGCTGTGGAACAGTGCTTCCGCTAAAGCTTGCCCTGAAAGTTCTTGGCCCAAATACTATTGCTGTTTCATCCACAGGTTGTATGGAGATTATTACCAGTCCCTTTCCCTTTACCTCCTGGAAGGTGCCCTGGATACATGTAGCCTTTGAAAATGCAGCCACTGTTGCCTCTGGAATTGAGTCTGCTATTAAGGCCTTAAAGAGAAAGGGTAAACTATCCAAGAGGGAAAAGATAAACATCGTTGTCTTTGCAGGAGACGGGGCAACCTTTGATATTGGACTACAATTTGTCTCTGGGGCCTTAGAAAGGGGACACAATTTTATTTATATCTGCCTTGACAATGAGGCCTATATGAACACGGGAGTTCAGAGATCTGGTGGAACTCCTTTTTTAGCCCACACAACTACAAGTCCTGCCGGAAAGGTAATTCATGGGAACATTACCTGGAAGAAGAATTTAGATGGTATTATTGCGGCCCATAATATACCCTATTTTGCCACAGCAAGCCCTGCCTTTTATATGGACTATATGAATAAGGTGAAAAAGGCCTCCCTGGTTGAGGGACCAGCCTTTATTCATGTCTATTCTCCCTGTCCCACAGGCTGGGGTTCAAAGGGAGAGGATACCATCAAGCTTTGCAGACTTATTGTAGAGACAAGGATTTTCCCCCTTTATGAGGTAATTGATGGAAAGTATTATATCCTGAACCGAAAGGTGGATAAACCTAAGCCTGTTGAGGAATATCTTAAATTACAGCGGAGATTCAGGCATCTCAAGCCTGAAGAGATTGAGATGATCCAGAATAAAGTAAATGAGGAGTATGAACGCATCGTTAAGATGTGCGAGGTCTTTGCTCCCTCCAAGGATTAGTTTGGGTTCTTGACAGAAGGAAAATAGAGATTATTATTTAAATAAGTGCGGGCGTAGCTTAGCTTGGTAGAGCGACAGCTTGCCATGCTGTAGGTCGCGGGTTCGAATCCCGTCGCCCGCTCCATTACAAATCAAGATTTATTTCCCATGCAGATTACCTACTACGGCCATGCCTGTTTTAAAATAGTTACATCTACCGGTAAAAAGATTATCATTGATCCCTGGCTCACCCATCCTCTGGCCCCAAAGGATGTAGATTTAGGCCCTTACGATTATATACTCATAACCCATGCCCATGGAGATCATCTTGGAGAAACGCTCAAACTTGCCAGAACTGCTATTACCGAGGTAATTGCCATTCATGAGATTCAGCAGTACCTCCTGAGCAAGGGTGTGCCTAAGGCCATGGGGATGAATATTGGTGGCACCTATCGCACCAATGGCCTAAGTTTTACCATGGTTCCAGCCCTCCATAGTTCCTCTTTTCCTGATGGGACCTATGCAGGTGAGGCCTGTGGCTTTGTGGTCACCCTGGAAAAGGGTATGAGGATTTATCATGCGGGAGATACAGGTCTTTTCGGAGATATGGCCTTGATAGGTGAGTTATACCAGCCCGAGGTTGCTATGCTTCCCATTGGAGATCATTATGTGATGGGTCCGAAAGAGGCAGCCAAGGCCTGTCAGCTCATCAAGCCTAAAATAGTAATTCCCATGCATTATGCCACCTTTCCCATCCTTACCGGATCAGTTGAGGCCCTCAGGGATGAGCTATCCAAATATACCTATAAACCTGAAATCTTAGCCTTAAAACCCGGGGAATCCCACTCTTTTGAGTAAGTCCTTGCCACAGATATTTGCCATCTGCGGTTATCATAACTCGGGTAAGACCACTCTTGGAACCTTTTTAGTTCAAAGCTTAGCAAAGGAAGGTTACTGCGTTGGTGTGGTTAAATCAACCAAAGAGGAAGGGGAACTTACAGATAAACCGGGAACAGATACCTGGAGATATAAAAGGGCTGGTGCTAAGAAGGTTGCCCTTCTTCAGAAGGGCCTGTTTACCCTATATTCCCCCTTTTTTCAGGCCGAAAATATTAATTTACTGGATTATTTGAAATCTTTTTTCTTTGAATGTGATATCCTTATTCTTGAAGGCTTTAAGGAGATAACAGGTATCCCTAAGATATGGATTTTAAGAGAAGGTGAATCCCCAGAGGAGATAAAAAGGACCTTTTCTGGTATTGAACTAATCCTTAGACCTTCAGAGAAAGAGAGGGCCTTAGAATATGTGAAAGAACGATTGAGAGACTGCCTTAGCCCAGAAATTAGCCTCCGGGTGAATGGAGGGGAGATACCGCTTAAGCCCTTCATACAAAAGATGCTTCAGGGCTTGATACTTGGATTTCTTAAGTCCCTAAGGGGGGTGCCTGAGGAGATCCGTCAGATTGAAGTAAAGATCAAAAAGTAATAGAATATGTAGAGGCCAAGAGAGATTCCAATAAAATGTAGAAATCTCTTCAAAGGGATTTCTCTTTCAAAGTCCTTAGCATAAAAATAAAAGACAAGGTAGAGGCTCCCCGCTAAGGAGAGGGTAAGTAAGAAGAGGCTTATGTATTTGACCACCGATTCAGGGAGGTTAAATTGAAAATCTAAAAGCCAGGGGATATTAAACTGGCGTCCTAAGGTTGGTAGAAAATCCCCCACATTTTTAAAGAAATATCTCAATCTGTAAATAAGCTCACCGGTGAAGGCCATGGGGATAAGAATGGCAATGGTTAGATTGAATTTACCCAAGAGGGGGTCCTCAATATATCTGAAGTAACTGGCTGCAAGTTTGGAAAGGATAATCAGTGCAAAGGAAAACCAGAAAAACAGAATGGTAAAGAGGAGATGGGGTTCAAAGCTGAGATTTTTCACCCAGCTTTCAAAATAGGGGGTATCTTTAAGAAATCTTGCTAATTGAGACCCAATGAGAAAGGGAATAACATAGGCACAGGTTATTCCTTTACCTTTGTTCAGAATGACCTCCTTTAGGGGATGCCTCAGGTAAACAGCTGGAGAATCATGGGGACAGAGAAGGAGACAGTGCCCGCAGATAAAGCAATTCAGATTGTTATTGACAGATACAGCCCCCAGGTAAACCGGGCAGGGCTTCACTGCATCTTTTTCCTTTCTGCAGAAGGCCCCTTTACAGCCAGCACATACCCTATAATCAGGACGAAATTCAATCAGGGCCATAGTTGAGGCCACACCGGTTATTCTCCCCAATGGACAGAGATACCTACACCAGGCATATTCTCTGTAAAATATACCAAGTAAGCCTGCTAAAAGCACAATGCTCAGGAGAAAGAGAGCCGTATACCTTGGAGAATGAACAAGTTTGGTGGTGCTTTCAAGCCAGATGATTAAAAAGAATAGAGCCGTTGCTAAGTGGATTCCCCGGGTCTTAAGAAAGGAAGAGGGCTCTTTGAAAAGGGAAAATTTAAGCCTCTGAAAAAGCCTCGCCAGACCCGGAAAGGGACAAAAGGCACACCACATTCTACCCAAGAAGAACCAGGAAAGAACAACCGAGGACCACCAGATTCCCCAGGCCAGAAAGAGCATAACATTTCTACTGGGGTCCTGAGGACCAAAAAGACCCATAAAGATAAGCCCAAGAAAGATAATGTCCCCCAAGCTCCTGATGAAGGCAAAGTTTTTGCGATTGTAAAAAAAGCCCTTGATCCTTGAACTAACCTTGAAGAGGTTGATCCGATGATTGCCCTCAAGGTCTGGCCAGAAAAGGGTTTTTAATATTTTCATATAAAATAGTATAAAATTTGAAATATTCTTTCTAAAGAGCTTGTGAATTTTATAGCAAGAGGGCCTTAAGGTTCTTGACAAAATGTTGAAACTACCTATATTTTAATAAAATTCCTTATGGGGGTAAGGTTATGTTTAATGTCTTTAAGACCTTTCTTTTTTTGGCTATATTAACGGTTCTCTTTATATTTGTTGGGTCCCTGATTGGGGGTAAGACTGGTGCAACCATCGCCCTACTTATGGCAGGAATAATGAATTTCATAGCCTACTTCTTTTCCGATAAGATTGTTCTTGCCATGAGCGGAGCAAGTCCTGTAAGCCGTGAAGAGGATCCAGAGCTTCACAGCATAGTTGAGGAGGTTGCCAGAAGGGCCGGTATCCCAAAACCTCAGGTCTATCTTATCCCTTCTGAGACCCCCAATGCCTTTGCCACAGGAAGAAACCCGGAAAAGGGAGTGGTTGCGGTAACCTTAGGGATTAGAAGGCTGCTTGATAGAGAGGAGCTTGCAGGGGTCATTGCCCATGAAGTTGCCCATATCAAAAACAGGGATATTCTTATCTCCACCATCGCTGCAACTATTGTGGGGGCCATAAGTTATCTTGCTCAAATGGCTCAGTGGGCCCTTTTCTTTGGGGGTAGCCGTGATGAAGAAGATAGAAATCCCCTTGCCCTTGTAGGCACTCTCGTGGCAATTATTCTCATTCCCATAGCTGCAACCCTTATCCAGCTTGCCATCAGTAGAAGTAGAGAATACTTAGCGGATGAAACAGGGGCCCGGGTTATAAAAAACCCAAGGGCCTTAGCCAGGGCCCTTGAAAAGCTTGATTCCTGGAATAAGGCCTATCCCATGGATGTGAATCCAGCCCAGGCCCAGATGTTTATCGTTAATCCCCTTTCAGGAAAAAGTCTCTTGACCCTCTTTTCCACTCACCCCCCTATTGAGGAGAGAGTTGCCAGGCTCTATCGTCTGGCCCAGGGCGGATTTTGATTTTAGGATCCACCTTTGGATAATGAGACCCTAAGATTTATAAGATATATCTTAAGGTATGCCCGGGGCTACCTGAAGCCCCTTATTCTGGGTATCCTTTTCTCTGTCCTTTCCTCAACCCTTACCGGTGTTGGGACATGGTCAATCAAGCCCATCTTTAACTATGTCTTTCTCGAAAGACACTATGCATACTTTAAATTCGTTCCCCTCTATCTCATCTTGATTTTTACTCTAAATGGCCTTTTTTCCCTTTTCCAGGCCTATTTTATGAAGAGTCTCTCCACAGGTATAATTAATAGCCTACGGCTTGATCTCTTTAAAAAATGTTTGGTTTTGCCTTATGCCAGGCTCCAAAGGGAAAGAAGTGGCCAGACGGTCTCCAAGGTAATTAATGATACCTCTCAGATAGAGCCTATCTTAGGGGAGAGTTCCCAAACCCTCATCAAAGAAATCCTCACAGTCCTTGTGCTTTTGGGGGTTGCCTTTTATCAGCGCTGGGACCTGACCTTGCTTGCCTTAGTAACCCTCCCTGCCATTGTTTACGGAACCAAACATCTCGGAACCAAAACCCGAAGAGCCAGAAGACTAACCCAGGCCTCAACCGGTGAACTTACGCACCGCATGAGTGAAATCCTTCAGGGAATCAAAGAGATAAAACTTGCCAGCTCTAAAGAGATCCTGATTAAATTCTTTGCCAAGGAACTTGAAAAATTCTACAGGCTAAGCCTTAAGGTTACCAAGTACAGGGAGTCTTCCAAGAGCCTGGTTGACTTAATGACAGGGGTGGGTGGGGCTATTCTGATTGGATATGGGGGATTATTAATCATAAAGGGGAGTTTGAGCCCCGGGGCCTTCCTTTCACTTTTGACTGCCATCCTTCTGGTTTTTAATCCCATTCGGAAAATTGCCAGGGCCTATACCGGTCTTAAGGAGGCACAGGGGGCCTGGATACGCCTTGAAGAAGTCTTTAATCTGGAAGAGGAGAGGGGAGGTTACCTGAAGGCCTCTCCTCCCAAGGAGGGTTTTTTCTTTAAAGGGGTTAGCTTTCGCTATGAAGATTCCCTGCCCAAGGTGCTGGAAGGGATAAACCTTGAATTTCCTGCCCAAAAAATGGTTGCCTTAGTTGGACCAAGTGGAGCTGGAAAAAGCACCTTGGTCTCCCTTCTTCCGAGATTTTATGACCCTACCGAGGGGGAAATCTTTTTAGATGATAAGCCTTTAAAGGAATTAGATCTTGAAAGCCTGAGATCTCTTTTTGGAATGGTCTGGCAGGAGCCTTTTCTCTTTAATCTTTCCATCTGGGATAATCTTATTCTTGTTAAACCAACTGCCAGTGCAGAGGAGGTTAGAGAGGCCTGTAAGCTTTCCCAGGCCCTGGAATTTATTGAGGCCTTACCCCAGGGATTTGGGACAATCCTCGGGGAAGAGGGGCTAACCCTTTCTGGTGGCCAGAAGCAGCGTCTGGCCTTAGCAAGGGTTTTCTTAAAGCGTCCTCCTGTGATCATCCTTGATGAGGCAACCAGCCAGGTTGATACCCTTACTGAAAAGGCAATTGAGTCAGCCCTGAATACCCTCCGTAATAAGCACACCCTAATTGTTATCGCCCATAGGCTCTCAACCATAGTTAAGGCTGATAAGATTGTGGTTTTGGATAAAGGGAGAGTTGTAGCTGAGGGGACCCATAGCGAACTCTTGAGTCTTTCTCCTCTTTATAGAGAACTATATCTTACCTTTGTGCGATAGTATGGTCAGTGTTTTGATACCCTGTGCCGGAAAAGGGGTAAGATTAGGTGCCCCTTTGCCCAAACAATACCTGCCCATAAAGGGTATCCCCCTCTTTGTAAGAACCCTTAAGGTCTTTGATAACCATCCTGATTGTTCTCACATAATTTTATCAATATCTAATACCTTTAAAGATTATATTGAAGAAACTTTATTGAAATATTCCATAAGAAAGGTCTATAAGATTGTAGAGGGAGGAGATACCCGGCAGGAATCTGTTTACAAGGCATTACTTGCCTCACCGAAAGATACAGAAATCTTTTTAGTGCACGATGCGGTGAGGCCCTTTGTGTCTCCAGAGCTTATAAAAAGGGTGATTGAGGAGACAAGGGTACATTCGGTCGTTGTCCCAGCCATACCGGTGAGAGATGCCTTAATAAAGGTATTCCATGAATTTGTTGAAGGGCCTGTTAGCCGGGAGGGGCTTTACTTGGTCCAGACCCCGCAGGGAATAAGGGCAGATCTTCTAAAGGAATGTCTTGAAAGGGCTTTCCTTGAGGGCCTCTCTTTTCCGGATGAGGGATCCCTTCTTCACTATTATGGATACAAAGTAAAGGTCATCTCCGGGGCCCTGGTTAATTTTAAAATCACCTATCCTGAGGATTTCCTTCTTGCAGAAAAGTTAATCTCTGAGTAAAATAGGGGTCAGGGTTTAGACATAATCGGCTATGGAAATTAAACTTTATACCTTTCTTCCTGAAAAGGCAGAGGCCTTTTTAGACTTTGCCACTAAGGGACTTCAAATTCCTCAAGAGGAGGCCTTCAAGCTGTTTTTTTTAACCCTCAGGATCAAGGCAAGCAGGGATACACCTATTTATGAATGGCTGAAGAGGACCCCTTGTTATGTTAAATTTGATGAGATTTCAAAGAATCAGTTTCTGCTTACCCTCTCAGTTTCTACCTTAAGAGACCTGTTGGTTGAGCATTTTGACCTCAAGTTCATTAAAAATCTGTATCTTTCGGTAAAGGAGCTTTTGCCCGCCCCTTTTTTAAGAGGCTGTCATCCCAAAAGGGAGATAATTATCTCCCAGGATCTCTTTTTTGAGACCCTCTCAAGGGAAGAGGTAAATCAACTTCCTCCTTATCTAAAGGTCAAACATCTTCTTCTGATCTTTCACCTTAAGGGGACCTGTGAGGAACTCCTTTCCCTTACTCCCGGGTTTGGTCTTTTTGTCTCAAGAAAGATCAAAGAAGGCCTACATGAAGCCTTTTTGCCCAAGTCTATATCAGAATTTATCTGTTATGCGAGGGAATTAGGGGAAAAGAAGTATCTTAAAGGGATTGAAGTTGAGGCCTTGATAAATCAATTAAAGAGCTTATTCCCTGAGTGTTTTGGAGTAATATAGAGGAGGGAGACCTATGGGAATGAATCTCACCCAGAAGATTATTTCAGCTCACTTAGTGGCTGGGAAGATGGTTCCTGGTGAGGAGATTGCTATTAAAATTGATCAGACCTTGACACAGGATGCCACAGGCACAATGAGCTATCTTGAATTTGAGGCCATTGGAATTGATAGGGTAAGAACTGAGTTATCTGTCTCCTATGTAGATCACAATTTACTTCAGACAGACTTTAAAAATGCCGATGACCATCTCTTTTTGCAGACTATTGCCATGCGGTATGGTATCTGGTTTTCAAAACCAGGGAATGGGATCTGTCATCAGGTTCACTTAGAGAGGTTTGCTCTTCCCGGGAAGACCTTAATTGGATCGGATTCCCACACCCCGACGGCGGGTGGATGTGCCATGCTGGCTATCGGGGCAGGTGGCTTAGATGTAGCTATGGCCATGGCCGGGAAGCCCTTTTTCTTAAGGATGCCTAAGGTAGTAGGGGTTCATCTTACGGGTAGGCTTAACCCCTGGGTCTCAGCCAGAGATGTTGCCCTTTACCTCCTCTCAATCCTTACAGTCAAAGGGGGGCTTGGGAAGGTCTTAGAATACTTTGGTGAGGGTGTAAAGACCCTTTCTGTACCGGAGAGGGCAACTATTTGTAATCTGGGAACAGAAATGGGAGCCACAACCAGTATTTTCCCTTCGGATGATCAGACCTATGCCTGGCTTTATGCCCAGGGCAGGGAAGGGGATTTTATCCCCCTTTCAGCGGAACCTTCGGCTGAGTATGATGAAATTCTGGAGGTTGATCTTTCAAAAATTGAGCCCCTTTGTGCCTGCCCCTCTTCACCGGATAATGTAAAGAGGGTCTCTGAAGAGGCAGGGAAACCTGTTTTTCAGGTTATTGTTGGTTCCTGTGCCAATTCAAGTTTAAAGGACCTGATGATTGTCTCAAAGGTAATGGAGAGAGAAAAGACCCATTCCATGGTATCCTTTGAGATAAATCCCGGGTCATTGCAGGTCTTAGAGAACCTAACAGCTCAGTCTGACCTTCGGCATCTTCTTGAGGGAGGAGTACGGATCCATCAGCCAGGGTGTTTGGGCTGTATAGGTATGGGACAGGCTCCTCCTACAAATTCCATCTCCCTCAGGACCTTTACCCGGAATTTTCCAGGTAGATCAGGAACAAGCCCGGATTTTGTATACTTAGTCTCTCCTGAAACCGCTGTTGCCAGTGCGGTAAGAGGAGTGATTACGGATCCAAGAGACCTTGGAGATTATCCTGAAATAACTCTACCCCAAAGATTTATAATTAACGATACCCTTTTGATTCCCCCTTTACCGGAGGAAAAGGCCAAAGGAGTAGAAATCATAAGGGGTCCAAATATAGCTCCCCTTCCGGCCTTTGATCCCCTTCCTGAGGATCTTGAGGGTGTCTTTATTCTTAAGGTGGGAGATAATATCACAACGGATCACATCATGCCTGCAGGGGCTCAGATCTTACCCTTAAGAAGTAATCTTCCAGCCATAAGCCAATTTGTCTATAGAAATGTCCGGGCAGACTTCCCCCAGGAGGCCCTCTCTTTAAAGGAAAGGGGTCTTGCCGTTGGGGTCTTAGGGGGAGAAAACTACGGTCAGGGCTCAAGTAGAGAACATGCCGCCCTTGCACCCAGATACTTAGGGGTAAGGTTAAAGCTTGCCCGCTCCTTTGCAAGAATTCACAGGAGTAATCTGATCAATTTCGGAATTATTCCCTTGGTCTTTGAAAATCCTCAGGATTATGAAAAACTTGAAAGGGGGGATCGCTTTTATCTCAGAGGTCTAAAAAGAAATCTTTCCTCTGGAGAAAAGCGGTTTAAAATAGAGATTGAGGGTAAAGGGGAAATCTGGGCTGTAGGTGAATTTACTGAGAGGGAAAGGTCCTGCATCCTTGCTGGATCTCTTTTAAATCTGGCCAGGGAGTAAGAAGGATGATCTTAGGATTGGCCTTTGGCCTTATCTTTTTAATAGCCTTCAGTCAAGCTCCCGAAAAGGTCCCGCAGGAAGGACCTTCCATATGTTTTGCTAAGCTGAAGAGCGAGATTCGGCCCTATGCAGAAAGGCTGGTTAATCGCGTTAAAGAGGACCTGAAGGATAGGGTGCCTGAAGAGTACCTCAAGGAGGTCTTTTGCCGGGAGGAACTCTCCTTTTCACCTGAGATTATGCTCAAGAGTCTTATCTGGAAAGAAGCCAAGCTCCCCTATGGTCAATTTTTTGAGGAAGAGAGGGTTTTGAGGGCCAGAGATTTTATTCAGAAAAATAAAGAGCTTCTGGATTCCATAGAGAAACACTTTCAGGTGGATAAGGAGGTGATTGTTGCTATCTTTCTTGTTGAGACTGACCTTGGAAGAAAGACCGGCCAACACAGGGTTTTGAATACCTTTTTCAGTTTGGCTTTGACCGGGGATGAAGACCTCTTTAGAACTTATCTTCAAAACCAGCCTGAGATAGATTTTTCCAATGAGACAACCAGAAAACGCTGGGAAAAGCGGAAAAATTGGGCCTACCAGGAGCTTTTACACTTCTTAGAGATTGCCTATAAAAATCAATGGGATCCCTATGAGATCAGGGGCTCAATCTTTGGAGCCTTTGGATATCCCCAATTTGTTCCCAAAAGTTATGTGGTTTATGGGTATGATTGGGATGGAGATGGAAAGGTAGATTTATATTCGGTTCCTGATGCCCTATCAAGTATTGCCAATTATCTCCAGAAAGAGGGATATAAAAGCTCGGCTGAAAGAAAAGAGAAAAAGAGAATCATAATGAAATATAACATAAGTGAGCCCTATGCCGAGACCGTTCTTAAAATCGCTGAGCTTTTAAAGGATATATCTCTTACCCAGAAGAATGAAATCAGGGGAAACTGAAAGGAGACTCTCCCTTTTAAGGGCCAAACTCAAAGAGCATCACCTTGAGCTTGCCCTTGTCTTCTATCCTCTTAACATCTTCTACTTTACAGGTCTCTGGATTAAGGGTTTTTTGCTGGTCACTCCTGAAGAGATAGCTTTATATGTCAGGAGACCCTATACCCAGACCAAGGAGATGACCAATCTTCCGGTCAACTTTTTTTCCGGATTTAAGGTCCTTCCGGATCTCCTGAAGGGGTATTCTGCCAAAAGAATCGGGATTGAGTATAGGGCCTTTTTATGGAATGAGGGCGAAAGACTTAAAAGACTTCTTGAGGATTTTGAATTAGCACCTCTGGATAGCCTGATCTGGTCTTTAAGAATGAGAAAGAGCCCAGGCGAGATCTCCAGCATGAAAGAGGCTGGCAAAAGGCTCTCACAGGCCCTTAAGGTGGCCTTGGCTCAATTCAGACCTGGTATGAGGGAGATTACGGCAAGTGCCCTTTTAGAAAAGGCCTTAAGGGAGCTCGGTCATCCAGGTTATACGAGATCAACTAATCAGTTTGAACTTGCTTATGGATATCTCCTCTCAGGCCGGGAGGGGCTCTATGCTCTACCCTTTACTACAGGGGAAGGGGGAAGAGGTGTGGAGGGCTTTCCCGGAGGGGCTGGATTTAAGAGGCTTAAAAAGGGTGAGCCCCTTTTGATTGATTACGGAGGATTTTATAAGGGCTATTATGTGGATCAGACCCGTATGGCAAGTTTCGGAAGGGTAAAATCCGCTGAGCCCTTTTACAGAGCCTCCCTTGAGATCTTAACAACCCTTGAGAAAAAGGCTTTCCCTGGTATTCCCTGTTTAGAACTTTATCTTCTGGCTGAAGAGATAGCTGAAAAGCATGGTTTTCAGGAATATTTTATGAAACACGGCGATAAGGCCAAATTCGTTGGACACGGAGTTGGTCTTGAGATAGATGAGCCTCCGATTATCAGCCCTGGAGCAGAGCAAAAACTTGAAGAAAATATGGTGATTGCCCTTGAGCCCAAATTTCATGTTCCCGGGCTGGGAGTAGTGGGACTTGAAGATACCTTTTTAGTGACCAAAAAGGGACTGCGGAGGCTTACTTCCTTTCCAAGAGACTGGATTTATCTCAGTTAAAGATTAAATTAGGGCTTAGGAGGAAGCTATGAAGAGGAAAAGAAAGATCCATACAAAGTTTATATTTATAACCGGAGGGGTGCTATCTTCACTGGGGAAAGGGCTTGCGGCTGCCTCTCTGGGAGCCCTTCTTGAGGCACGGGGGCTCAGGGTTACCTTTCAAAAACTTGACCCTTATATCAATGTGGATCCCGGGACCATGAATCCCTTTCAGCATGGAGAGGTATATGTCACAGAGGATGGGGCTGAAACAGACCTTGATCTGGGACATTATGAAAGGTTTACCTCAGCCATTATGTCTTCAAAGAACAACTATACATCGGGAAAGATCTATTACTCGGTGATTACAAAGGAAAGAAAGGGAGTCTATCTTGGTGGAACCGTTCAGATTATCCCCCATGTGACTGATGAGATAAAATCCGTGATCCTTGAACTGGCCTCTAAGGATATAGATGTAGCCATTATTGAAATAGGGGGCACTGTAGGGGATATTGAGAGTCTTCCCTTTCTTGAGGCTATAAGACAGCTCGGGTATGACCTGGGGAGAGAAAATGCCCTTTATATCCATCTCACCTATGTTCCCTACATTCATACCGCAGGGGAACTCAAGACCAAACCCACTCAACACAGTGTTAAAGAACTTCGCGCCATAGGTATTCAACCCGATATACTTCTTTGCCGAACAGATCGTTTTTTACCGCAGGATATAAAAAGAAAAATTGCCCTCTTTTGCAATGTGGAAGAGGATGCCGTTATTACAGCCAAAGATGTTGAATGTATCTATGAGATCCCCCTTATTTTTCATCAAGAAGGGCTGGATGAGAAGGTAGTTGAAAAGTTAAATATCTGGACCCGGGAACCAGACCTTACCCCCTGGCAAAATCTCGTCAAAACATTCACCCACCCAAAGGATGAGGTTACTATTGCCATAGTTGGAAAGTATGTCAATCTTAAGGATTCCTATAAATCTCTTAATGAAGCCCTTATCCACGGGGGTATCGCTCATCACCTGAGGGTAAGATTAAAGTATGTAAGTTCCGATGAACTAACCCCTGAAAATACAAAAGAGGCCTTTCAGGATGTGGATGGAATCTTAGTGCCCGGTGGTTTCGGGATAAGAGGTATTGATGGGAAGATTTTAGCCATTGAATATGCCAGAAAAAAGGGGATCCCCTATTTGGGTATTTGTCTCGGGATGCAGCTTGCGGTGGTTGAGTTTGCAAGAAATGTGCTTGGATGGAAGGAGGCCAACTCAACGGAATTTGATCCCCATACCCCCTACCCGGTTATTTACCTTATGCGGGAGTGGTTTGACTACCGAAAGGGCTCTGTGGAGAGAAGGGAAGAAGGCTGCGACCTTGGAGGCACCATGCGTCTTGGTGCCTATCCCTGCAAGTTGGTAAGGGATTCCCGGACCTATCAGGCCTATCAGCAGGATGAGATCTTTGAAAGACATAGACATCGTTATGAATTTAATAATGCCTTTAGAGAGGAGCTTGCTAAGGCCGGTTTAAAAATTGCCGGGACCTCACCCAATGAAGAACTTGTTGAGATCATTGAAATTGCAGAGCATCCCTGGTTTGTAGGAGTCCAATTTCATCCTGAATTTACATCAAAACCCCTGAGGCCTCATCCCCTCTTTGCAAGTTTCATTTCGGCATCCTATGCCAGAAAAAGAGGCAACCTATGATTGATTTACACACCCATTCAACAGCCTCGGATGGGACCTATTCACCTGCAGAACTTGTGAGGCTTGCCAAAAGAGAAGGTCTTAAGGCCCTGGCCTTAACGGATCACGATACCATTCAGGGTTTAAGGGAGGCCTATGAAACCTCTCAGGAAGAGGGCCTTGCTTTTCTCTGCGGGGTTGAAATAAGTGTCAAAATTGATGGTCCCGGGCACTTTCACCTCTTAGGTTACTTTTTAACACCGGAGATACCATCCATTGAAGCAACCCTTACTACCCTTCAGAGGGCAAGAGAGAGAAGAAATGAGTTAATGCTTGAAAAGTTAAAGTCCCTGGGTTTTGAAATAACCATGGAGGAACTTGAAGGAATTGCCCAGGGAGAAATCGGTAGGCCTCACTTTGCCAAACTTCTTGTTCAAAAGGGGGTGGTGAAGACCTTTCAAGAGGCCTTTGACAGGTATCTTAAAAAAGGGACTCCTGCCTATGTGCCCAAGGCCCTGTTATCTCCTGAAGAGGCAATAGAGGTCATCAGTCAAAGCAGAGGTATCCCGGTCATGGCTCATCCCGTAACCCTAAAAATGGATCGGGAATCCCTGGAAAAATACCTTGAAGAGCTAAAAAAAATTGGATTAAGGGGGGTTGAGGCCTATTATACCGAACACGATCCATCTTTCACCCGGTTTCTGGTGGATCTTGCCCGGAAACTTAACTTGCTCGTAACGGGTGGAAGCGATTTCCATGGGGCCAATAAACCTGATATAAGGCTTGGTAGAGGACTAAGGAACCTCCATGTGCCGGAGGAATGTTTTCATGAGCTTAAAAAGGCCCTGATGAAGGGGCAGTAAAAATCTCTGAGTTTTAAGAGGAAGCATGCTTTTGCAAAGGGTTCTGAAATGTATTATAATATCATTTAGAGAAAGCTCAGGGGGTTACAAAAATGGCTGAAGAGGCCTTACTAATCCACGACATTTACGATTTAGAGCGAATTCTGATAGAACGACCCGACTGGAAAGAACGTGTCAGGAAACTGATCCTGACTGAAGAACTTATGAAGCTTCCCCAAAAATTTGATCAATTCGTTGAGGAGAGACACGCCCCCCTTGAAAAAAAGGTTGATAAAATAGAAAGGGATGTTGAGATCTTAAAGGAAGATGTAAGTGTTTTAAAGGAAGATGTAAAAGACTTAAAGGAAGATGTAAAAGTCTTAAAGGAAGATGTAAGCGTTTTAAAGGAAGGTG
>CAYTDX010000005.1:0-9824 GCA_964436655.1 uncultured Caldimicrobium sp. | reverse complement strand
TTAAAGGAAGATGTAAAAGTCTTAAAGGAAGATGTAAGCGTTTTAAAGGAAGGTGTAAAAGTCTTAGAGGAAGATGTAAATACTTTGAAAGACGATGTAAAAGGCCTTAAAGATGAGATGGCTGAGCTTAAGGGGGATGTTCTTGAGTTGAAGATTGAGAAAAGAGCTCCTGCTTATTTAGGAAGATTTATGCGAAAGGTAAAGGTTTTTGATCATCATAAATTAAATGATCAATTAATCAAGGCCCTAGATGAGGGTTTAATTACTGATGAGGAGCATCAGGAGGCTTTAAGGATTGACCTGGTTGTTGGTGGTAAATTAATCAAAAAACCTGCAGAGGATGTGCTTATAGGACTGGAGATTTCCTATAGGGCTGACAGAAGAGATGTAGAGAGGGCCTTTGAGAGGGCCCAAATTCTTAAAAAGGCCCTGAAAAAAAACATTTTGCCTGTGGTATATGGTAAAAAGTTTACCAGAGGAGCTAAGGAGCTGGCTGAAAAATTAGGGGTGCTCCTTTTAGATTAAATTTCCTCTTAGGGGAATCTTAGATGGAAAAAGCCGAACTTATAGAACGAATTTTGGAGCTAAAAGAAAAGAGAAAGGCCATCCTTCTTGCCCATAATTATCAGCCACCTGAGATTCAAGATCTGGCTGATCTAAGGGGAGATTCACTGGAGCTGAGTCTTAAGGCCAGTCAGACCGATGCCGAGGTAATCGTCTTCTGCGGGGTCTTTTTTATGGCAGAAACAGCCAAAATAGTTTCTCCTGAGAAACGGGTCTTGATTCCAGTTGCCGGAGCCTGTTGTGATATGGCTAATATGCTCTCCCCAGAAGAGGTGATCAAACTCAAAGAGGAATATCCCGGTGTGCCTGTGGTGACCTATGTTAATTCCACAGCAGAGGTTAAGGCCCTGAGTGATGTCTGCTGCACCTCTGCCAATGCGGTAAAGGTGGTTGGAACCTTTTCGGAAAAAAGGATACTAATGCTTCCGGACATGAACCTTGCCAGATACACCCAGAGATTTTTCCCCGATAAGGAAATCATTTATTTTGAGGGGTTTTGTCCCTTTCATCATCTCCTCTCTCCAGAGGATGTTTACAAGGCCAAAACCGAACATCCTGAGGCTATTTTTATTGCTCATCCTGAGTGCAGACCTGAGGTGATTGATCTTGCCGATTATGTGGCCTCAACAAGTGGAATGCTCAGACTTGCCAGAGAGCTCCCACATAAAGAGTTTATCATCGGAACAGAGATCGGTCTTCTCTATCCTCTCTCCAAAGAAAATCCGGACAAGAGATTTTATCATCCAGCACCAGAGAAGATGCTCTGTCCATCCATGAAGAAGATTCGTCTGGAAGATATCCTAAAGGCCCTTCAAAATTTTGAATTTGAGGTATTATTGCCTGAAGAGATAAGAGCTAAGGCTTACAGGGCCGTTAAAAGAATGCTTGAAATAGTGTAGTCCTAAGAGGTTAGTCTTTTTAAGGCCTCAAGATACTTTTCTCTTGTTTTAAGGACGATCTCTGAGGGTATCTCAGGGGGTGGTGCCCCCTCTTTCCAGCCTGAATTTTTTAACCAATCCCGAATAAATTGCTTGTCAAAGCTTTTCTGGGGTCTTCCTGGTTCATATTCTTCTCTTGGCCAGAATCTTGACGAATCCGGGGTTAAGACCTCATCCACAAGGATGAGACGATCCTCATATATGCCAAACTCAAATTTGGTATCTGCAATAATAATTCCCCTTTTTTCTGCATAGGAACTTGCCTTTTTATAAAGCTTAAGGGAGAGATCCTTGACTTTTTCAGCCAGGGCTTCCCCAATTAGCTTTTTCATCTCCTCAAGGCTGATATTTATGTCATGTTTCCCAAGTTCAGCCTTGGTAGAGGGTGTAAAGATCGGCTCAGGTAGCTTGTCACTTTCCTTTAAATGGGCTGGCAGTTTTAGGCCGCAGATCTCCCCCCTTTCTTGATATTCCTTCCAGGCAGAACCAGAGAGATACCCCCTGACTATACATTCCACAGGGAGGACCTTAGCCTTTTTTACAATCATGCTCCGATCTCTAAGGACTTCAGTATAGGGTCTTAAGAACTCTGGATATTCCTCAATGTTTGCGGTGATAAGATGGTTTTCCACGATATCTTTGAGAAAATTTAACCAGAAGAGGGTCATAAGGGTGAGGATCTTTCCCTTTTCAGGAATAGGGGTTGGGAGGACTACATCAAAGGCAGAGATGCGATCTGTGGCTACAATTAAGAGAGAATCCCCAAGGTCATAGATATCGCGGACCTTTCCCCGATGAAGAAGAGGAAGGCCGGGTAAATTTGTTTCAGTGAGTGCCTGCAAGGGGGAATTTACCTCTAAGCGGATAAACGGGCAAGCTTGCGGGTTTTCTTTTTAAAGGCACTGGCAAGCCTTCTGTATCTTTCATATTTAACCCATTCTTTATTTTTTTTGGCAACCTCTGCCAAGGCCTTGAATTTTTTTATCTTGGCCTTGATCTCTCTCATAGAGGCCCCTACTTTTTTGGGCTCCTCTTTAATACCATAAACCTTTTTTAGGGCTGAAACAAGCTCCTCCTTGTTCATTCCGTGGACACCAGAGATTTCAGGGATCTGGAGGGCTATTTCCCTGAGCTCTTTGATGGTCATCTTTTCAAGTTTTTTCTCAAGCTTTGGAAGCTCTTTAGTTTCCTCCATAGGTAAATACCTCCTTCCAAATTGACTTTGCCTTAAAATACCATCAATTTCGGAGAATTCAACACTACCACAGCTTTGGTTCCAAGGTCGCCTAAAAATTTAAAGATCTTACCTGAATGAGAAAGAACGAGATAGGTAAGGCCTGCCACAAGAAGGATGGCCATGAATACCACCAGCCTATCAGGAAGGGTTTTTCCTTCTGTAAGGATAATTACAGTTGTTATGGCTCCTGGGCCTGCAAGATAGGGAATCCCAAGGGGTACAACGGAGACATCCTCCCTTTCCTGAACCCGACTTTCCTCCTCGGGTGTGGTCTTAGCGCTTCTTCCCTTCCCCAGTAGCATCTCTAAAGCGGTTAAAAATAAAAGAATCCCCCCTGCAATTTTAAAAGAGGGAAGAGAAATATTAAAAAAATAGAGAAGATAACTCCCAAAGAAAAGAAAAAGTGAAAGGGTAATAATTATAGTTAGACTTGCTCTCTGGGCTATCTTTCTTTTGTCCCTCTCATTGTAACCTGAAGTTATACTTATAAAGAAGGGGGCTCCCCCGATAGGGTCAATGATGGTAAAAAGGGCTATAAAAGACTTTACAAAGAAGGCTAATTCCATTTTCTTTTTAAGTAAAAAAGAATCCCTGGTAAGGCTGAAATTAAGATCAAGCTATATCCCAGTAATCCGATGGATACCCCATATTCAACAGGATAATGAAGTAAGTAAAGAAAGTAACTCAAGGTGCCCTCTCTAACTCCCAGCCCGGAAATACTCAAGGGTAGCGCAGCAAGAAAACTGATAACAGGAATAATTACAAAGAACTGACTTAGAGGGATGTTTATCCCTAAGGACCTTCCAAGAAAGATAAATTGAAAAACAAAAAGGATTTGAATCAGGAGACCTAAAGAAAGGGGTTTGAAAACAAAGGGTAATCTCAATGGATTAAAAAGGGGCTCTCTTAAAAAAAAGGTTACCATAAGAGCAAAAATTAGAAAGGCCACAAGGCTTGGGTAAACAATTAAGAAAAAGAGAAGGCGAATTTTTTGAGGCAAAAACTCTGAATAAGAAGGTAGAGAAAGGGCAAGGATTAACATGATACCAAGGAGGCCAAGGGCCCTGTCAAGAACTACACTGAAACTTGCCCTTTTCCAATTGAGTCCTGCCTTTGAGAGGTAATAGGTTCTGAGGGCATCCCCTGCTATAATTCCTGGAAAGATAGTATTGAGAGAAAAACCCATAAGATAGTTTCTAAGATAAAAAAAGAGTTTTTCCTGGAAATTCCAGGCCTGACAGATTATCTTCCACCTCAGGGCAACCAGGACCTGAAAGGTGATAACACAGGAGAGGGCAAGGATATAATCCGTTAGATCTATCCTCAGCCAGAGGGCAAAGATCTTTTCAAGGTCTGTTTTTTTGAAGAGGTAAAAGAGTATCCCAAAGGAAATACCCAAGCGAAGAAGGAGAAAAAGTGAGGATTTTAAACTTTTAAAAAGCATCCTTAAAGACGCGAAGATAGCTGATGTAGGGCTTTTCTCTTTGATGAAGAGGGTTTTCAATAATAGCCACCAGTCGCCCTTTTGGATCAAGCAAACGAATCCACCTTTCTGTGAGAGAAAGACTGAGTTTCTGGAATTTGATCAGGGACAAAAAGGCCGTGCGATTGATAAGGCGGCCTTCCCGAACTCTCTGCGAAAAGTCCTCACTTATGGTGACCTTGGGAAGAAACTCAAGGGCCCTGGGGATAGATATGAGAAGGTCCTTTATCCCCTCCGGATTATTTTTGGTTATATCCTTTATTTCTTCAAGGGTGTGGGCCTGCTCAAGGGTAAAGATGCTCTTTTGTGTTCTTCTAAGAGATACAAGAATTGCTCCACAGCCTAATTTTTCTCCCATCTGATGTATCAAACCCCTTACATAGGTGCCTTTGGAACACTTGAGAAAAAAGGTGCCTCTCTTGTCCTGAAGGTCTCTTATTTCAAATTGATAGACCTTTACTTTTTTTGGCTCTTTGGGGATTAAGAGACCATCTCTGGCATATTTGTAAAGGGGTCTTCCTCTGAATTTTGCCGCGGAATAGGGTGGGGGAATCTGTTCAATCTCTCCCAAAAAGTCCTTTGCACACTCCCTGAGTCTTTCCAGGGTTATATCCTTTACCTCGTATCTTGCCAGGATCTCACCTGTTATGTCATAGGTATCGGTGGTAAGACCCAGTTCAAATTCTCCCTCGTAGGCCTTGTCTCCCTCAAGAAAGATCTGGGCAATTTTGGTAGCCTCATTCAGAAAAATGGGAAGAACACCCGTTGCAATGGGATCAAGGGTTCCTCCGTGGCCAGCCTTTTTTACCCGGAGTAGTCTTTTGACCTTTTCCAGGGCCGAAGCCGAGGTTTCCCCTAAGGGCTTATCCAGGACAAGGATTCCGCTGAGCCCCTTTTCCTTCACAGATACTCCTCTAAAACCCTATGAAAATCCCTTAAAAAGGCCTGGAGTGATACCTCATTAAGGGTAAAACCACAGGCAAATCTGTGCCCCCCTCCACCATATCTTTTGGCTAAGGGCAATACCTCAACAGGAGACTTGCTTCTCAAGCTAACCTTAATCACATCAGGCTGGGCCTCTTTAACCAATGCAGAGACCTTAACCCCTCTAATTGACCTCATAAAACCTGCAAGGTCATTCAAACTTTTTTCTCCTCCAAGGGCATTTAGATCTTCGTATGTCAAATAAGAGAGGGCTATGGCTCCCTCCCTCAAGAAGGTCAACCTTAAAAGGACCTTTTTGAGGGCCTCAATCTGTGAAAGAGGAACATTTTCAAAAAGTTCCCCGGCAATATAGGAAGGTCTTGCTCCGCAGTCCATGAGCTCCTGAGCAATCCTGAAGACATCTCCTTTCACATTCTCAAAACGAAATCCTCCGGTATCATAATAAAGGCCTGCAAGTAGATTCTCGGCTATTTCAGGGGAGATCTTTATCCCTGCAGCCTTCAAAAACCGATAGATTATAACTGAGGTTGAGGCCTCCTCTGAATGGATGAAAGTAAGAGGAGAGGGGGCCTGATAGGCCTCACATTCCTCTCTTTGATGGTGATCAAAGATCACGACTGCCTTAGGTTTTAAGAGGGCTCTTACCTCATCGGGAATTCTTTTTTCACATTGGGCATCAAAAATAATCATTAAGTCTACATTCAATGGACCCTTTATAGATTCTACCTTCCTGATTTTTTCAAATCCCGGGAGAAAACTTGCGTTCACAGGGAGCTCCTCCACCAGAGGTAGACAATCCTTTTCCGGAAAGGCAAGGGCTAAGGCAAGCATGGAGGAGAGCCCATCTATGTCAGGATTCCTATGGGTAACAAGGACTATATTTTGGGCAGATTTTATAGCCTGGAGGATACTTTCCAATACCATCTATCACTCAGATTTCTTGATTTTTTCAAAGAGTTCTATGAGTCGCCTTTCATCTTCTTCGGTTGTATCAATTTTAAACTCAATCTCTGGCATAAATTTCAGGGTTATTTTTTCTGAAAGAAGTTTTTTAATATATCCTTTGGAGCGGTTAAGGGCAGATTCTACCTCTTTGGGATCATTGTCAAAGACCCTGAAGAATATAATGGCTTTTTTAAGATCTGCCCCGATCTTGATACCTGTAATGCTGATTATTTTTTTGAAAATCGGGTCATTGAGTTCGTAAAGGATTATTTCGGAGATGGCCTCTCTGAGAAGGCTGGCAACCTTTTCTGATCGTCTGGTCATGCCTTAGGGCCTCAATAATCAAGATACTCCACATCTGCCTTTAACATTTCAAGGGCGCTTTCCTTTTGGATGAAATCAAGGAGAGTTGTGAGCCTGCTATCCACAAAGGGTCTGTCTTTCCCAACCACACTTATTCCCAAGACAATTTTTTGCCAAAGGTCGTGCCCATCTACTTCTGCAATGGAGACCCTTTTGAAATTAGTTTCTATTCTCTGCATAAGGGCTCGCAGGATCTGTCTTTTGGCCTTTAGAGAATTGGGATCTGGGAAATAAAGCTCAACCCTGGCAACTCCTACTACCATTTTAGAGTTCCTGAGCAATCTCCTTTACCTCAAAGGCCTCAAGCAGATCCCCTTCTTTTATGTCATTAAAGTTTTCAATCTTGATTCCACACTCATAGCCTGCCTGAACCTCTCTTACATCCTCTTTAAATCTCTTAAGACTTGCCATCTTACCTGTGTAGATAACCACGCCGTCCCGGATAACCCTGATTTTATGATTCCTATTAATGGTCCCCTCTTTCACATAACAACCTGCTACAATTCCAACCTTGGGAACCTTAAAGGTAGCCCTGACCTCGGCTACACCTCCGATGACCTCCTCAAACTTGGGCTCAAGCAGTCCAGTCATAGCCTTCTTTATGTCCTCAAGGAGGTGATAGATTACATCGTAAAAGCGTATATCCACCCCCTCTTTTTTAGCTATCTCTTTGGCCTGAGGTGAGGGTTTTACATTGAATCCAATTACGATGGCCTCTGAGGCTGCAGCAAGCATAACATCGCTTTCACTGATTGCCCCAATACCTGCACGAATGATACTGACCCTTACCTTATCCGTTGAAAGCTTAACCAAAGAGCTTTGAAGGGCCTCTAAGGTCCCCTGTGTATCTGCCTTAAGGACCAATTTTAATTCTTTCAGTTCCCCCTCAGAGAGTTTTTCAAAGAGCTTTTCAAGGCTTATCTTGGTAGCTTTGGCTGTTTCAGCCTCTCGGGCTTTTTTCTGCCGATATTCAGCCACCTTTCTTGCCTTTTCCTCATCCTCAAGAACAAAAAAGTCATCTCCTGCTGATGGGAGCTCTTCAAAACCAAGGATTTCAACAGGAGTTGAAGGAGTAGCCAGGTTTAACCGATTCCCATAGCTATCAAACATGGCCCTGACTCTTCCATAGGTGTTTCCGCAGACAAAGATGTCTCCTTCTTTCAGGGTTCCTTCCTGAACGAGGATGGTTGCCACAGGCCCTTTACCCTTATCAAGTCTGCTCTCAACTACCCTTCCTCTGGCTGGCCTATCATAGGCTGCCTTCAGATCCAGCATCTCCGCTTGAAGTAAAACGAGCTCCAGGAGGTCCTCAATTCCGATCTTATTTCTGGCTGAGATATTGGCCATAAGGGTGTCTCCACCCCAATCCTCAGGGACAAGCCCAAGTTCAGCCAGCTGAGATTTTACCCTTTCCGGATTGGCATTGGGTTTATCAATCTTATTTATAGCAACCACTATGGGAACCTTGGCTGCGCGGGCATGTTCAATGGCCTCCTTGGTCTGTTCCATAACCCCATCATCAGCCGCAACAACCAATATTACTATATCCGTAACCTGAGCCCCTCTTGCCCTCATGGAGGTAAAGGCCTCATGCCCCGGGGTATCAATAAAGGTAATCCTCTTCCCGCCATCTAAGTTTACTGTATAGGCACCTATGTGCTGGGTAATTCCACCAGCCTCTCGGCTAACGACATCCGTTTTTCTGATGGCATCAAGAAGTGAGGTCTTCCCGTGGTCCACATGCCCCATGACAGTTACAACCGGAGGTCTTGGCTTAAGCTCCTCAGGAGAAGGAGGTGTGTACTGCAAAAGGATCTCTTCTTCAATCAAGGCCTTTTCTACCTGATATCCGAATTCATCCGCTAAAATCCCTGCGGTATCTGGATCTATAGATTGAGTTATGGTAAGGGGCATTCCCAGTTGGAGGGCCTTTTTGATAAGATCCCCTGCCTTAACCCCCATTAATTTAGCTAATTCTCCTACTTGAATGGACTCAAAGATTTTGATTTTTCTCTCTTTGGGAGGAAGGGTGGAGGGCCTGGAGGGAGCCCTTTCTCTCCGGGGTTGGGCCTTAGCCACCCTTTTTTCTTCCTCTTCTGCTTCTGGAACCTCTTCAAAAAGGGTGGTAATCTCCTCTTCAAAGACCTCTTCAAAGACCTCCCTTTCTTCCTTTGCCCGTTTAAAGGAAGGGGCCTTTTTTTTGGCCTTTCTTTTCTCTTCCTTGAACTCCTCTTTCTTCTTTTTGCGAGGTTCCTCTTTTTCGGGTGCCTTGGGGACTTCAATGGGTGGAACCTTGACCTCTTCAGGGGCGCTCTTGGGTTTAGAGGGTCTTTCCCTGCGGGGTTTAAATTCCGTGACTACCCTTTTTTCAGGAAGGGCTTCAGGTGTAGCCTCCTCTGTCCCAGGACCCTCTGGTATCTCCTTTAGCTCTTCTTCGGTCTTAATAGTAAGTTTTTCTTCCTCTTCAACAACTGGTGTGGGAGTTGGAGGAGGTGGAGGGGAAACCTCTTCTTCAACCTCTGCCTTTTTCTTGACAACGAGTTTTATCTTTTTAGGCCTTTCTTCAATCTCTTCTTTTTTGATGACGATAATCTCATTCTTAGGTTGATGGGATCTACGAATTTCTTCAGCCTCTTCCTCAGTAAGGGAGGAGGTTATTGTTCTGACAGAAAATCCCCTTTCCTTTAGTTCCTTGAGAAGTTCTTTGGGATCAAGATTTAATTCCTTTGCCAGTTCGGTTACTTTAATCTTTGCCATTGAATCTTACAGCCCCTTAAAAAGAAGTTTTCTTAATCTTAATCTCAAAGTCTTAAAATTCAAGGGTGGATTCAACTTTAAAAAATCATCTATTTTCAAGACATGCATAATTGATTTGTTTTTTTTGAGGTTTTTGGTAGCCCTGGCCCATAGGTTGTGCATATTTTTTATTTTTGAAATCCTACGCAGGCTGAAGGTCTTGCGGCTACCTAATCTATGATTCTTGATTTTTAGCTTTGTGGTAGCCGCAAGCTTTAGCTTGCGCTTTTTTTTATTTTTTATTTTTTAAAACCTCCGCAGGCTAAAGGTCTTGCGCCTACCAAATCCATGATTTTTGATTCTTAAGGTAGCCGCAACGCGTAGGTTGTGTGTTTTTTTGAATTTTTATTGATTTTTTTTTCGCAGGCTAAAGGTCTTAGGGCTACCAAAATCCCAAAATATACAAGTAATGCTTCCGCTCTTATCAGGTCTGGATTAAAACGAGGGAAAAGGTTTTTTTAGGGCTCTCTTTTTTTTTGAAAAAGTTAGATTAATATTTTAATTATGAAACAGGTTATTATCATTCCTGCTCGCTATGGCTCAACCCGGTTTC
>CAYTDX010000004.1:0-41294 GCA_964436655.1 uncultured Caldimicrobium sp. | reverse complement strand
TCTCTAATTTTCTTAAAGCTCTGGATTCCGATGGGGAGTCTTTTCATAGGTCTAAATCAAAAGTTAACCCTTTATTCCCATTTTTTCAAGAAGGGGTATGCATCCCAAAAATTCAGTTGAAGGGTAATTACCCTTAGGACTTGTCTAAAGGTCTTTCTGCTATCAGGGAAGGCAAGTTTTACAAATAGTTTCAGGAAAGGCCCTGGAAATTCACTTATGGATGGAGAGATTTAAAAGGGGGAATAAAAATAAGAAGTTTGGGTGAAAATTTTGGGGAATAACATATATGAGACCTTTGCAAAATTATGGTTCTTTTAAAATTTCTGGTGGCCGCAACTCGTAGGATGTGTGTTTTTTCGAAGGCTGAAGGTTTTGCAGCTACCGAAATCTTTAAAACCCTTCTCACGCAGGCTAAAGGTCTTGGGGCTACTAAAAATTTTTTTGCTGAGACCTTTAATGAATAAATAGATACGCCCCCGGAGGGACTCGAACCCCCAGCCTGCGGATTAGAAGTCCGCTGCTCTATCCTGTTGAGCTACAGGGGCAGGCTTCTTAAAATTTAATCCAAAAATGATTTTTGACAAGACCTCTTGGGAGGTGTATAATCTTTCTTAATGGACTGGGGGACCCTTAAAAACCTCTTTTTTGACAACTTAAAGGATGAGTGGATCGGGAATCTTCTCCTAAAGCAGCCACCCTGGGAGGCTTTAAAGGCCTTAAAGTCCTTTTTATACGACAACCTGCCAAAAATACCAGATACCCTATCTCAGAGGCAACCCCTTCAAGAGGACCTATTTTTGACAGACCAGGGGGAGGTTATCCCTCTGAAGGAACTGAATTGGGAAGAGGGCCATTATCTTTTTAAAGGAGAGAAACTGAAAGGGGCCCTACTTATGGCAGGGGCCTACATCAAGGGCAGATCCTTTTACTTTGGAGAGGGAGTCATAGTGGAGCCCTTTTGTTATCTTGAAGAACCGGCTTATTTTTCTGCCAGGACCCAGATCCGCCATGCCTCCTATGTCAGAGGGAGTGTTTACACCGGGGAAAGAGCCGTTATCGGACACACATCCGAGATCAAGAATTCCATTCTTTTAAAAGGGGCCAAGGCAGCCCACTTTGCCTATGTAGGGGACAGCCTCTTGGGAGAGGATGTGAATCTCGGTGCAGGCACAAAGCTTGCCAACTTGAAATTTCTGAAGAGGGAAATTACCTTTGAAATAAATGGGATAAAGATAAAAACAGGACTCAAGAAGATGGGAGCTATTCTTGGGGATAGGGTTCAGACTGGCTGTAATGCCGTGCTCCAGCCCGGCACACTCCTTGGAAAGGACTCTGTTGTCTATCCAGGGGTGACCACAGGGTCTGGCTTCTTTCCACCGGGAAGCAAAATAAAAATTTAAGGGAGGAGCCTTGATCATGTATCGTATCCTTTGGTGTGTTCTGGCTATTTGTTTCCTTTTGAGCAATCAGGCCTTGGCGGAGAAGGTGATTGCTGAAGTCGGTCCCTACAAGCTTTATGACACAGAGCTTCAAGGACTGATGGAAAATGATCCTCAGATCAAACAGATTCTTCAGGCCAAACCAGAGTTAAAAACACAGGTTTTAAAAAGCCTCATTGAAAGATGGGTTAATGTATCCCTCTTTGCCCTGGCAGGAAAGGACGCCAAGCTCTCTGATGATGCTGAGGTCAAGAAAAAATTGGTGGATTCTGAGAAGATGATCCTTGCAGAGGAGTATCTTCAAAGGAAGGTCTCCCAGATTAACTTTACAGAGGCCGAGTTAAAGGATTATTATGAAAAAAATAAGGCCAATTACAGGGAGCCCGAGGGGGTTAAGGTAAGGCATATCCTGATCTATGTGCCCAAGGATGCAGACAAAAAAACCCAGGAAAAGGCCTTAAACAGGGCCAAGCAGATCAGGGCTCAACTTCTTAAGGGGGCAAAGTTTGAGGAACTCGCCAAGATCCACTCTGATGATACCGCCTCTCGGGAAAAGGGAGGAGACCTTGGTGTCCTCAGAGCAGGAGAGACTGTCCCTGAGTTTGAAAAAAGTGTTTTCAAGTTAAAACCAGGAGAGATCAGTGAGCCCATCCATTCTCCCTACGGCTATCACATTGTAAGGGTTGAAAAGAAGATCCCCCCTAAGGAGCTTACCTTTGATGAGGTCAAAGCCAGAGTGAAAGAGGACCTGATGAAAGAGAAAGAAAGAGAGACCTTTCAAAGACTTTTACAGGAATTAACCCAGAAATATGAGCCCAAGATTTACTTAGAAAAGGAAAATAGAGGTGCTTCAAAATAGTAAAAAACACCTTGAGAGATACCTTCTCAGACCAGAGGAGGCCCTCTTTGTTGACATAGAGACTGAAGGCCTCTCCAAGGAGAGAAATGATATTACCCTTATTGGCATCTACAAAAAGGACAGATACTTTGCCTTTGTCAAAGGGATAAATCTTGAAAAGGCCTTGAGGTTTTTAGGTACAACCCCTCTCTGGATAACCTTTGGAGGAGATAACTTTGACCTTCCTTTCTTAAAAAAGACCTTTCAGGGACTCACTCAACCGGAGATTCATCTGGATCTTTATCATCTAACTGGAGCCATAGGTCTCAGAGGAGGGCTTAAGAAGATAGAAAAGGCCCTGGGCCTTGAAAGACAGACCGAGGGGATGAACGGTTATGATGCGGTGAAGCTCTGGAAGAGATGGGTAGAGGAGAGGGATAGATCCGCCTTGCGGAGACTTATCCTTTACAATAGAGAGGATGTGGTAAACTTAAAGATAATTTTAGAACATGTGATTCAAAAACTTTACTTTAGTGAGGGGGGAAGTGGAAATGCGAAGAGGACCTTCCTATAAAGTTATCCTGCTTATGCTCTTGATCTTTGTTCTCGGGGTATCTGCCCGGGAGGTCTTTCGCCACCTCAATCTCTTTAAAGCCCCCGGGGTAGTGGCTGAGGACGGAAAACTCCTGCAGGATGAAAACATTCAGCTTGCCCAGAAATTATCTCAGGCCTTCTCAGCTGTGGCTGAGAAATCTGCTAAGGCTGTGGTTTACATAGAGACAGAAAGAGTGGTCTCCCATCCTCAGACCACATTCCCCTTTGACTTTTTCGGGGATGAATTCTTGAAACGCTTCTTTTCTCCTCCCAGATTTAAAGAAAGAGGGGCTGGCTCTGGCTTTATTTTATCCAGTGATGGCTACATTGTCACCAACAATCATGTCATAGAAGGGGCTCAAAAGATTACAGTAAAGATGCTTGACGGGAGGGTCTTTAAGGGAAAGGTCGTGGGCTCAGACCCTTTTTCGGATGTGGCCTTGGTTAAGATTTCAGCTGACCATTTACCCACCCTTCCCCTTGGAAACTCAGATTTGATACGAGTTGGAGAGTGGGTTATGGCCATTGGTAATCCCTTCGGATTAACTCATACGGTAACAGTGGGGGTCATAAGTGCAAAGGGCAGAAGTGGTATCGGAATAACCGATATTGAGGACTTCATCCAGACGGATGCGGCTATTAATCCCGGAAATTCTGGTGGGCCTCTTTTGAATCTAAAAGGGGAAGTCATAGGGATGAATACCGCTATTTTTTCCCGGTCCGGGGGGTATATGGGGATTGGTTTTGCTATCCCCATAAACATCGTCAAGGCCGTTGCAGAGCAGATTAAATCTAAGGGTAAGGTGGAAAGAGGCTGGTTGGGTGTGGTTATTCAGGATCTAACCCCAACCTTAGCTGAGGAATTAGGTATAAAGGCCAAAGAAGGGGTTCTGGTTGTGGAGGTTATGCCTGATTCCCCTGCAGCCAAAGCAGGGTTAAAGGAAAAGGATGTCATCTTGAGCATTAACGGAAAGGAGGTTAAGACCTCGGCTGAACTGAGAAGCACCATCCTCCTCATCAAGCCCGGAACAGAGGTTGAAGTTGAGATCCTGAGGGGCCAGGAGAAGAAAAAGATAAAGGTTGTGATTGAGGCCCCCAAAAAGTCAGTCCTTACCTCCAAGGCGGAAAGAGAGAAATTGCAGGAACTTTTGGAGGAATTTGGTCTTGTGGTCTCAGACCTTACCCCCGATGTAGCTAAACGCTTTGGCATCCCCTCCAAGATAAAGGGTGTGGTGATTGTTGAGATACTTCCTGACACCCCTGCTGACTTTGCAGGGCTAACTCCAGGTATGGTTATAGAGGAGGCCAATAAAAAGAGAGTCTCCAATACCCTTGATCTCTATGAGGCCCTGAAGGAATCTGCCCAGAAAAAAAGATGCCTCCTTGGGGTCCGCACCCCTCGGGCTAAATTTTATGTGACCCTTAACTTAGAGTAAAGATGAAACCTCCCTTCTGGATATATCTGATTTTTATTCTGCTATTTTTTCCTGTCAAGGGGTTTTCCGCTCAGCCCATAAACAAAATTGTTGCCGTTGTAGGAGACGAAATCCTTACCCTTTATGAACTTGACCAGATGGGGGAGCCCTTTTATCAGAAGTTTATAAAGCAGGATACTCCGCCTGAGGAGGCAGAGGCCCTTAAAAACAGGATCCGCCGAGATCTTTTAGACCAGTGGATTGAGGACACCGTCATTGGTCTTGAGGCCAAAAAATATGGTATAAAGGTAACGGATGCCGAGCTTGAACAGCACATGAAGGAAGAACTCAAACAGGCTGAGGCTAAGGGGCTTAATCTTTCTGAGGTCAAGGAAAAACTCAAAGACCGCCTGATGAAGATAAAGTTTATCCAGTTAACAGTCAGAGAAAAGATCGTCATTCCAGAAGAGGACCTGAAAAGGGCCTATGAGGCCAAAGTAAAGAACTTTGATCCCACCCCTAAGTATCTGCTTGAAATCCTGATCATAAAAGAGGATTTACTGGTAAAGGAGCTTTATGAGCAGATTTTGAGGGGAAAGGGACTTGAAGAGATTAATCAGGCTAACAAAGAGCACACTCAATATGTCCGGGAGACCTTTAAAGAGGAAGAGCTTGACAGGGGAATCTTAGAGGAATTAAAAAAGCTAAACCCAGGAGAGGTTACAGGGCCTCTCAAGAGGGGAGAGGCCTTTCAGATTATTCGCTTGGTCAAAAAGGAGTCCGGGCATCCCCCCACTTATGAGGAGGTCAAAAAGGAGCTTTACGAAGAGCTTTTTCAAAAGAAGGCCCAGGAATATCTGGAGAAATGGATTAAGGAACTCAAAGAAAGCAAGTTCGTAAAGGTCAATTTGTAGGAAGGTGCTTTTTACACTTCCAGCCCTTGTTCTTGATAAAGACAAGATCAAGGAGATAGATTTTTTAGTCACCCTTCTTACCCCAAGGGGTAAGATCAAAGCCCTTGCCAAGGGGGCTCAAAAGTCCTTTAAAAGGTTTCTCAATCTCTTAGAGGATCTGACCTATTTAAGGGTTCATCTTCGCAAGCCCCAGAGAGGAAGGACCCTTATCTTGGAAGGGGCAGATCTCCTTTACCTTCCCGAAAGTCCAAGGAAGCAACTCCTGCATTTTTACTTCTTTTCCTATCTCTCTGAGGTGATAGACTTCACCGCACCTATATCTCTCTCTAAGGAAAGTTTTTTTTGGATCACTGACTACATCAAAGAGCTTGATAAAAGAGGTATCCAGGGAGAACATAAATTTTTGTGGGAAATGAGGTGGCTTGAGATCTGTGGGCTCTCACCCTATTTATCTGGCTGTGTAAGATGCGGAAGCAGACCCCAGAGACTATTTTACTTTTCCCTCTCCCAGGGAGGGGTCTTGTGTCTTAAGTGCCGGGATGAACAAGTTTTCACTCTTACTCAGGCCCAGATTGACCTTTTGAGAAAGATTGGTAGAATTAAAAAGCTGGCAGATTTGGATGTACCCTTGCAGGGCCTTTCTGTGGAGGAGAAGAGAAGGCTTTTAGAGGTTTCGGAAAGATTTTTTATCTATCACTTTGATTGGGAACCAAGGTCCCTTAAACTTTTAAAGGAACTCTGGCTTGGCCATGGATGAGGCAATCAAAAACAGATTCTTAGAGGAAAGGCAATATGTTCTTGAGGGTCTGCAGGCCAAGGAATCCTGGAGGCTTTTCAGGATCCTGGCTGAATTTGTGGAGGGCTTTGAGGTCCTACCCAAGGTATATCCAGGGGTGACTGTCTTTGGCTCAGCCAGGACTAAACCTGAAGACCCTGCCTATCAGAGGGCTTATGAATTAGGACGCCTCCTTGTAAAATCGGGTTTTTCTGTAATTACCGGAGGGGGCCCGGGAATAATGGAGGCTGCTAATAAAGGTGCCAAAGAGGCTGGTGGTTATTCTGTGGGGCTTAATATCAAGCTCCCCATGGAACAAGAACCCAATCCCTATTCCAATATAAGGCTTGAATTTCGTTATTTTTTTATACGGAAGGTTATGCTGGCTAAATATTCCGTAGCCTTCATCTTCTTTCCCGGTGGCTTTGGTACAATGGATGAAATGTTTGAGATCCTCACCCTTGTTCAGACCAAAAAGATAAGGCCCGTTCCTATTATACTTGTGGATAGAGAGTTCTGGAAGCCCCTTTATAGCTGGCTCAATAAGACCCTGGTTGCCACAGAGAAGATATCTCCCTTAGATGTGGAGCTCTTTAAGATTCTGGATGATCCCCAGGATGTGGTAAACCACATAAAGGAAAAGCTCTGGATTTAGGCTTTTATGCGACACTTGCTGGATATAAACAGTCTCTCTCAGGAAGAAATAGCAGAAATTTTACACCTTGCGGAAAATCTTAAGGAGATTCTGGATAGACCTATTCCCAAGGTGCCCACCCTGAGAGGGAAGCTCGTTTTGCTCCTCTTTTATGAGCCCTCAACACGCACCAAGTTTTCCTTTGAGAGGGCCTGCAAGGTCCTTTCTGCAGATACCATGAGTTTTTCGGCCAAGGGAAGCAGTCTGGAGAAAGGAGAGACCATTCTTGATACCGTAAAAAATCTCTATGCCCTGGGAGTCAATTTGGTGGTAATAAGGCATAACCTTTCAGGGACTCCCCATTTTCTGGCTAAGCACCTGAAAATACCTGTGGTTAATGCCGGAGATGGCATTCATGAGCATCCCACCCAGGCCCTACTTGACCTATTAACAGTGAAGGAAAGGCTTGGAACCCTTAAAGGGCTCAAGGTAGCTATAGTAGGGGATATAAAACACAGCCGGGTTGCCCATTCAGACATCCTTGCCTTTCAGAAGATGGGCTCAGAGGTTGCTGTGACCGGTCCGGCTCATCTTCTACCTGAGCCAAAGGAAGCTGGTTTTTTTGAGATAAGACCCGGGGCCTTCAGGGTCTGTTACAAGATGGAGGAGGCCCTAAGGGATGCCGATGTGGTTATGGCCCTGAGGATTCAAAAGGAAAGACACGGAGAACCCTTTATCCCAACCCTTAAGGAATATGCCGAAATCTTTGGGCTTACACCCAAGCACCTTCAGGGGATTAAGAAAAATACCCTTTTAATGCATCCCGGTCCCATAAACTGGGGGATTGAACTCTCCTATGAAATGGAAAAATACCCCTTTCAGGTAATTCTTGATCAGGTTGAAAATGGTGTGGCTGTGAGAATGGCGGTTTTACTGAGACTTCTTTCAGGAGAGTAGGAGTATGCGAATACTTCTCAAAAAAGGACGCCTCCTGGATCCAACCCTAAGTATAGATTTTGTAGGGGATCTTTTAATAGAAGAGGGGAGAATCAGAGGGTTTGACAGGGAACTTGCTATCTCAGAAAAGGACATAACCATTATAGATTGTCAAGGAAAACTTGTCTTTCCAGGGATTGTGGATATGCATGTCCATCTGAGAGAGCCCGGGGAGGAGTGGAAGGAGGATATTGAGAGTGGAACAAGGGCAGCCCTGCATGGAGGCGTTCTGAGGGTGGCCTGCATGCCAAACACTAAACCTGTTAATGATTCTTCTGAGGTAACCTCATACATCTTAGAGAGAGCAAAGGAAGTGGCTGAGGTTTCTGTCTATCCCATTTCTGCTATCACCAAAGGGCAGATGGGCAAGGAGCTTACAGAATTTGGAAGACTCAAAAAGGCCGGGGCCATTGCGGTCTCCGATGACGGAAAATGGGTCCCGGATTCCGCCCTTATGCAAAGGGCCCTTCTTTATTCCAAAAATTTTGATCTACCCGTTATCTCCCATTGTGAGGACCCGGCCTTGAGTTTCAAGGGACAGATTAATGAAGGAGGGCTCTCAGCCAAGCTTGGCCTCAAGGGAATCCCTGCCGAGGCAGAAACCATCGCAGTGATAAGGGATCTGCTTTTGGCCAGAAAGACAGAGACCCCGGTGCATCTGGCCCATCTCTCGGTAAAGGAAAATCTCCCCTTTTTAAGATGGGCCAAAGAGGAGGGCATACCTTTCACCGCAGAGACCTGCCCCCATTACTTCACCCTGACGGAGGCCGAGGTGGAAGAATACAATACCTCAGCCAAGGTCAATCCTCCTTTGAGAACAGAGGAGGACATCCATGCCATCAAAGAGGCCCTCAAAGAGGGGCTCATAGAGGTAATCGCTAGCGATCATGCCCCCCACAGCCCCCTTGAAAAGGAGGTGGAATTTGAACTTGCAAGCTTTGGCATGATTGGGGTTCAGTTTTTGCTCCCCTTGAGTTTTAATCTTGTAAGGGAAGGGGTGCTCTCGGAGCTAAAATGGCTGGAATACCTCATTACAAATCCTTCCAAAATCTTAAGGATTTCTCCTCCAAGCCTTAAAGAAGGAGCGCAGGCAGAGGTGGTTATCTTTGATCCCGAAGAGGAGTGGAAGGTTACCGAGGGGGTTATCCAGTCTAAGAGCAAAAATACCCCACTCCTTGGAAGAACTCTCAAAGGAAAGGTAAAGACTGTAATTTTACGAGAAAAGATTCATAATCAGCTGGCTTAGGACTCAACATTTCACAGAGCCGTGTATTCTTTTAAATACACCTGTGGGGTAAAAAACACACAGGGCACAGGGTCAACCCCCTCTTATGCCTTGACTGGCCTTATTCAGGGTTCAGGCATAAAATTTGTTGTAGTTTTTAAAAAGCTTTAAGGACCGGGGTATGGAATACCAGAGGACCGTTGCAGATGTGGTTATTCTTGAAGGAGAGGGGATTTTTACCGGAAAAGAGATCCGGGTTGAGATACATCCTTTAAGAGAAAATAAAGGGATAGTTTTTGAGAGGGCAGATCTTCCGTGGAATCCACGGATCTCCCTTTCTCTTGAAAATGTGGTTGGCCTTGAGGGGGCTGTTCTACTTACGGATGGCCAAAATACCCTTTCCTTGGTTGAGCACCTTCTTTCAGCCTTTCACGGCCTTGGGATTGATAATGCCTTAGTCAGGGTCTTTGGAGAAGAGATCCCCCTCCTTGATGGTTCCTCCTTTCCCATAGTTAGAGCCCTTCAGGAGGCAGGATATTTGTTTTTGCCTGCCCCGAGAAAAAAATTTGTCCTGAAAAGGCCCTTTGAGATTATAAACGGGGTGGGAAAAATCTCCTTTAAGCCTGCAGATAGATTAAGTATCAAAGCCAAGATTTATTTTGACCATCCCTCCATAGGGGAACAGAGCCTTAGCTTTACCCTTACCCCTCAGGATTACATAAGAGAGGTATCCTTTGCCCGGACCTTTGGGTTCAAGGAGCTCCTTGAGGAGAGAAAAAAGAAGGGGCTTCTCAAGGGAGGGAGCCTTTCAAATGCCATAGTGGTTGATAAGGAAGGGGTGCTTAATGCCGAGGGCCTGAGGACAGCAGATGAATTTGTAAGGCACAAGGTTCTTGATATAGTTGGGGATCTATTTACCCTTGGATATCCCCTTTTGGCTGAGGTCTCCGCTGAGCTTTCAGGACATAAGCTTCACATTGAGGCCCTTAAGGCCCTTTCTCAGGCTGGTATTCTTGAAGAGGTCTCCACAAGGGCCCTCACTTTTTTATGGGTTCCTAAAAGGAAGAGGCTTTCTTTCTGATCTTACCAATCCTGTGAACAAGCCCATCGGGTTGGCTCAGGATTTCTTCAAGGGTTAAAAGATTAATTCTATAGGTCAATCCCTTAGGTTGGGTAAGCCCTTCAAGCTTTTGAAGAATATACTGAAATGGAGAGGAGACCCTCTTTTCTATGTCCGGGAAGGCCTGAAGATAGATGGAATCTTCTTCTATAGCCAGTTTATAGGGTTCATAGATGACGAAGACATCTGTTTTTAAAGGAACGAGCTTGAAGAGTCTTTCAATGTCCTCGGGATAGAGTCTGAAACAGCCGTGGGTGGTTCTCCTTCCGATGCTGTAAGCCTTATTTGTGCCGTGTATGGCATAGAGCCCTTTGTCCAGATAGAGGGCATAATCTCCCATGGGATTTTCAGGCCCAGGAGGGACCACCTCAGGCAGATCCGGCTCTTCTCTCCGGATGGATTCGGTTGGATACCAAAAGGGCCTCTCTTTCTTGCGGGCAATTTGGTAACTTCCGGTAGGGGTGAGTTTCCCTTCATCTCCGATGCCTATGGGAAAGGTCAAAAAGGCCTCTTTCTGAAAATAATATAAACGCATCTCCGGAAGGTTTATGAGGATGTAATTGGGATTTTTCAGGATAAAGTCCTCTGGTATAATAATTTTATAGGGAAGACGGATCTTGGTGGCTGGGGGAGGGACCCAGGGGTCAATCCCGGGATTTGCCAGAAGCAGGGCCTGATAACCGACTTTGAAAGTTACTGCAAGGTCAACCAGGGTGTCTCTCTCTTTGAGGACATAATATTTGTCCTCAAAGTAGATGTGCTTGCCCTTTTGAAGAGGGGTGAAGGCAAACCCTTGAGAGATAAGTAAAATAATATAGAATAAAAAAATCCCGGTTAAGGAGGGAATCTTATGCGTTTTCATAGTATCCTCCAGAAGATAGGCAATACTCCTATTGTTAAACTAAACAAGCTAAAAATCAAGGGGGCTGTAGAGATCTGGGGAAAACTTGAGAGCCAGAATCCAGGAGGTTCGGTAAAGGATCGCATAGCCCTGGCTATGATTGAGGATGCCGAGAGCAGGGGGCAGATTACTCCGGAAAAGATAGTGATTGAGGCCTCAAGCGGGAATACCGGGATCGGTCTGGCTATGGTCTGTGCAGCCAAGGGCTATCGCTGTGTCATTGCCATGCCTGAGTCAGCCTCTTTAGAGAGACGAAAGGTTATGCAGGCCTTTGGGGCAGAAATCATCCTGACACCTGCTTCCAAGGGGACAGATGGAGCCATTGAGTTTGTCTATGATCTTGTAAGGGCCGAGCCTGAAAAATACTATTGTCCAGACCAGTTCAATAATCCTGCCAACTGGCAGATGCATTACCGCACCACAGGGCCAGAAATCTGGGCTCAGACAGAGGGCAGGGTAACCTTCGTGGTCAGTGCCCTTGGGACCACAGGAACAGCCATGGGTATTGCAAGATATACCCAGGATTACAAACTCCCCTTTAAGGTGGTGGGGGTTGAACCCTATCCCGGACACAAGATCCAGGGTCTGAAAAATATGAAAGAGTCCTTCCCTCCGGGAATCTTTGATAGAAAGCTTCTCTATAAGGTGATAAATGTGCAGGATGAAGAGGCCTATGAGATGGCAAGGTGGCTTGCAAAAAAGGAGGGTATCTTTGTAGGGATGAGTGCCGGGGCAGCCTTGACCGGGGCCTTAAAGCTTGCAGAAGAGATAGAGGAAGGCCAGATTGTGGTTATTTTCCCTGATCACGGAGAAAGATACCTCTCAACCCCCCTCTGGAGCTTTGAGGCCAAGGAGGTGGAAAGAGAGCTTTATATCTTTAATACCCTCACCCAGAAGAAGGAGGCCTTTGTCCCCAAGGAGAAAGAGGTGGTTAAGATCTACACCTGCGGTCCTACTTTAAATGTAAGGCCCCACCTGGGACTTTACCGACGGCTCCTTACTACAGATCTCTTAAAGAGCTATCTGAGGCTTTACAGGTATAAGACCTTTCATGTGGTAAACCTTACAGACTTTGATGATAAAACTATTCAGAGCGCCCTTGAAAAAGAGAGGCCTCTAAGGGAGTTGACAGAAGAAATTGAAAGGGCCTTTTATGAGGATCTTGAATTTTTAAAGATTGAGAGGGCTAACGCCTATCCGAAGGTTAGTGAAAATCTTGAAGAGATGAAGAACCTTGCCTTTAAACTTTATGAGCAGCACAGGGCCTATGAAAAATTCTCAGCCCTCTATTTTGATGTCTCAAGGTTTCCCGATTATGGAAGACTTTCAAAGGTGGATTTAAAGTCCCTTAAGGCAGGGGTTACAGTTGATCAGGAGGATTATGAAAAGGAGGAGCCCAGTGACTTTGCCCTTTTAAAAAGGGTGCATATCCTTGAGATGAAGGCGGGTTATTTTCTTGAAACCCCTATTGGAAGAGTTAGGCCCACTTGGCATATTCACTGTGCCTGTATTGCCTTAAAGTATCTGGGAGATAACTTTGATATCTATACGAGCGGTAGGGACCTCCTTTTTCCCCATCACGAAAACACAAGAGCTGTTGCCAAGGCCCTCACCGGAAAGGAACTTGCCAATTACTGGATACATACAGAGATGACCTATTACGATGGAAAAAAGCTCTCCTCAGAGAATAGAATAACCATACCCGAGATCAAGGAGAGGGGCTTTGAGGGAAGGGTTTTGAGGCTTTATATGCTTCAGAGTCACTATAGCAGTCCTCTAAATTTTTCCTGGAAGGCCTTAGAGGATGCCCGAAGACTCCTCGAAAGACTGGAGACCTATCTGGCTTACCTTGGCCTTGCGAAAGAAAGGGTTCTTACTGAAGGGGAAAGGGAAGAGCTCTGGGAGGGTCTGGATGGCTTTGAAAGGGCGGTGATGAGGGCATTCAAAGAGGATCTGAATACCCCTCGGGCTATCTCGGAAATTTCAGGCTACCTCAAAGAACTTTATAACCTGGCAGAAAAGGGCTTCCCCCCAGGCTTTAAAGAGGCCCTTTTTGAAAGGCTGAAAAAGATAAATACCGTCCTCAAGGTGTTTTTATTCCCCCAGGAGGTGATGGATAAGGAGATAACCTCCCTTGCACGAAAAAGGGATGAGGCAAGGAAAAAGGGGCTCTTTGAAGAGGCAGATAAGATCAGAGACCACCTTGTGGAAAGGGGTTATAGGGTCTGTGATACCTCACAGGGCACAAGGGTCATTCAATTTGTGGATGAGGCCTGAGGGCTTGTTAGAGATCTTTGACAGACTCTTTCAACACTTTGGACCCCAGGGGTGGTGGCCAGCAGAGTCTGCCTTTGAGGTCTGCGTGGGAGCAATCCTTACCCAAAATACCAACTGGAACAATGTGGAAAGGGCTATTCAAAATCTCAAGGCAAAAGGTCTAATGACCCCAGAGGCCCTTTATCAATGTCCGGATGCAGATCTTGCTGAGCTTATTAAACCTTCTGGTTATTACAACATCAAGGCCAAGAGATTAAAAAACTTCTTAAGCTTTCTCCTGGAAAACTACCAGGGAGACCTGGAAAAGATGCAGAAAGAGGATCCGGAGGTATTAAGAAGAAAACTTCTTGAGATAAAGGGGCTTGGACCTGAAACCGTGGATTCTATCTTACTTTACGCCTTGGAGAGGCCCTTTTTTGTAGTTGATGCCTATACCTATAGAATTCTATCCAGGCATGGGCTCTGTCCTGAGGAGACGGATTATCACGAATTGCAGGAGCTTTTTCACGCAAATCTGGAACGGGATGTGGAGTTGTTCAAGGAATATCATGCCCTGCTTGTGGCTTGTGGAAAGCTCTTTTGTAAAAAGAAGGAGCCCCTGTGTAAAACCTGTCCCCTTTCGGATCTGAGGTAAATCCTTTTATGCTCTGGATTTTTTTGGCCCTTCTTGCGGGCTTTTTTGTGGCCTTAAGTGATGCCCTCAATAAAAGGTATTTAGCCCAGGAGGGTTTCATCAAGATGACCCTGGCCAGAACTCTGGGGGCCTTCCCCTTTTTATTCCCGCTCTTCCTCTATTTTCTCTTTGTAAAGGGTGCTAAGCTCTATTTTACACCGGCCTTTCTCACCAATACCTCCATTCTCTTAATTCTTGAGCTCACTGCCACCCTCTTTTACATGCGAGGAATTGAGATCTCCCCCCTTTCAGCCACCCTTCCCTTTCTGTCCTTTACCCCTGTTTTTATTATCTTTACCGGCCTTTTTATCCTTGGAGAGAAGGTAAGTCTCACCGGGGCCTTAGGGATTTTTTTGATCCTTTGTGGGGCCTATCTTATTCATCTTCCCCGGATAAACCAGGGGCCCCTGGCACCCTTCAAGGGCATCTGGGAAGAGAGAGGAGGCCTCTTTCTTCTGATAACAGCCTTTATCTATGGAATTACAAGTGTTCTGGGAAAAAGGGGGCTTCTCCTTTCAGACCCCCTCTTTTTTGCAGCCTTTTATTTTTCCCTGCTTTCCTTAGTCACTCCCTTGGTTTTAAAGGTGTTTTACAGGGTTGAAATCCTTGTCTTTCTCAGGAAAAATCTAAAAGGGGTCTTACTTGTGGGAGGCACTCAGGCCCTTATGTGTCTTTGTCATATGCTGGCACTCAGTCTTGTTGAGACTGCCTACATGATTGCCCTAAAGAGAACGAGTATTCTCTTTGCCGTGATTCTTGGTTGGTATTTCTTCCGGGAAAGATATATAGGCCTTCGTTTGGCCTCTGCCCTTTTGATGTTTATGGGAATTTTAATTATAGCCTTTTTAAAATAAACTAAAGATGCCTTCTAAATCTCCCTTTAACTTAATTCTTCTCCTTGGGCTGGTTAGTCTCTTTGGGGATCTCACTTATGAGGGGGCAAGAAGTATAATCGGTCCCTATCTTTTAACCCTCGGGGCCAGTGCTACTTTGGTTGGTTTTGTGGCAGGCCTTGGCGAATTTCTGGGATATGCCCTGCGGGTTATTTCAGGATACCTTACAGATCGGATTAAAAAATACTGGGGTGTCACCCTTATAGGTTATATAGTAAATCTTTTTTCTGTCCCAGCCCTTGCCTTTGCAAAGAGCCCCTTTCAGGTGGTAACCCTTATTCTTGCTGAAAGGATCGGTAAGGCCGTAAGAACCCCTGCTCGGGATACTATCCTTTCTTTTGCTTCAGAATCCTCGGGAAGGGGTAAGGGATTTGGCATACACGAGGCCATGGATCAGATAGGAGCTATCTTGGGCCCTTTATTTGTGGCCCTCCTTCTATTTTCTTTTAGGGATTATAAAGTGGCCTTTATAGGCTTATTAATTCCTGCGCTTCTGGCTATATCAATCCTTTTTCTATCTGCCTTTATTTATCAAAATCCCCAAAGATATGAAAAAGGGGCCTCCTTTCAGGGAGAAAGGGGAAGATTTTCCTCAATCTACTGGCTTTATGTCCTTGCCATGGGAATTTATGGAGCGGGATATGCCGATTTTGCCTTAATTGCCTATCATTTTGAGAAAAAGGATCTGATAGGCCCATCCTTAATACCCATTTATTATGCCTTTGCCATGGGAGTGGATGCCCTCTCTGCCCTCCTTTTCGGTTATCTTTACGATATAAGGGGGTTAAAGATTTTAATTTTTCCCATTCTCATTTCCTCCCTATTTTCTCCCTTTGTCTTTTTAGAGGAATTAAGTATACCCCTTTTAGGAATGCTTCTCTGGGGGATAGGAATGGGGGCACAGGAATCAATTATGCGGGCTTCTGTTTCCCAATTAACTCCTAAGGAGAAAAGGGCAACGGGATACGGAATATTTAACACCATCTTTGGACTTTTCTGGTTTTTAGGAGATACCTTTTGTAACCTCCCCGATCCTTTTATCTCAGAAACCAAATTAGAAAAAGACTAAAGGCAGACATGAAGAGGGTTGAGATAAGCCCGACAAAAAAGGGGGCAAATCCAATTCGGAGAAGTCTTCTAAAATCTGTCTCAAGCCCCATTCCCGCCATACCCATAAGAAGAAAAAAGAGAGCAGAAAACTCCATCCACTTCTGGGCCTTGGGGGTAAAAAAGTCCATAGAATTGAGAATTACTACTCCGGCAAAACCAAGCAGAAAGAGGGGAAAACTTAAAACCCTCTCCCTTCTGGTCTCCTCCTCCTTCTTCTCCATAAAAAAGCCCTGCCCGACAAGAACTGATAAAATAAAGGCAAGGGGTAACATTAAAATCACCCTGACCAGTTTTGTTAGCACTGCTACCTCTCCACTATCCTTTCCAGCACTAAAACCAGCTGTGACTACCTGAGCTACCTCATGAATGGATGCCCCAACCCAGAGCCCGTATTCCTCAGGATTTAGGAAGTGTAAAAACCCCGTGTATAAAAGGGGATAGATAAGCATGGAAAGAGTTCCAAAGACAGTTATAGCACTTATAGAAACGATTGTGTCTTCTTCTTTTGCCTTCACCAGAGAACCACCTACCAGCACGGCTGATGCCCCACAGATAGAGGTGCCCATACCCAGAAGAAGACTCATTTTTTTAGAAATACCAAAGAGCCTTCCCAGATAATAAACAAAAAAAAGCCCTGCCAAAAGACTAAGAGCAGGTATTACCATGTATTGCCAACCAAGCCCCAGAACCTTTTCCAGAGTTATCTTTGCCCCAAGAAGCACAATGCCTAACCTCAAAACCGGCCTCATGGCAAAGAAGATTCCAGGAAAATAAAATCGGGGCACGATAAAGAAATTGCGAATAATCATTCCAATCCCCATGGCTGCAACCAGAGGACTCACATAGGAAACCCGGGAACTGGTGTAAAGGGCTAAGGCTGAAATTATAGCGGTTAGCAAAATCCCGGGAATCTTTTCCGCAACATGGGGCGGAAAAAATCTCTCCAGCCAGGAAAAATCAATACTCGGTTCCAAGAGTTGTCCCTTTTCATTCATGACCTCTTTCCTCCTATAAAAAACTAAGTAAAGTAATCTAACCAATATTAGAAATACAATTTTTGTAAAAGTCAATACCTAAAAAGAGAGTTTTACATGATCTGATTTCCAGATCAAAGGCTATCAATGTAAGGGATGTCGCTATTTATATTTTTGAGGGGTTGGTAGTCACAAGCATTAGCTTGCGCTTTTTTGAATGTTTTTTGCTTTTTTACCCAGCTAAAGGTCTTGCGCCTACCGAAAAAGCCTAATTTTTTTGAAAAACTCACAAAGTCTAAAATCCAGTGGACTTATACAGGTAATTGACGAAGGCTTAGGAAGTGGATATATTTTAAGGTGTTATGTTGCTTGAGTTAAGGATTGCCAATTTTGTCCTGATTGATGAGGCTCATTTGAGCTTTGATAAGGGGCTAACGATCTTTACAGGGGAGACCGGTGCTGGAAAGTCCCTCCTCATAAAGGCCCTGAGATTGCTCTTAGGGGATAGAGGGGCAGGGGGTTATCTCAAGTCAGATTCAGAGACAGCTGAGGTTGAGGCCCTCTTTTACGGAGGTCCTGCCCTTTCCCAAAAACTCAGAGAGATGGGATATCCAGCGGAAGAGGAGATTCACATCAAGAGGATCCTTTCATCTCAGAGGCAGAGGTGTTTCCTGAATGGCTCTCCCATAACCGTTACCGAACTTGGCCAGATTACCCGGGACCTCCTGTCCCTTACCAGTCAGCACGAATACTACACCTTTTTGCGGCGGGAGAATCAACTGAATTTTATGGATGAGCTCCTGGGGCTAAAGGAAAGGCTTGAGGCCTATCAAAGACTTTATGGACAATACAGAGACCTTGAAAAGGAGCTTAAGGGTCTTCAGGAAAGGGTCTCTCAGATCCTGCAGAAGCGGGATTACCTCCTCTTTCAGATCTCAGAACTTGAGGAACTGGGCCCTGAGCCTGAGGATGAGGAGTTTCTCAAGCTAAAAAGGGAGAAACTCAGGCACCTGCAACTCATCCAGGAGCTCTCAGCCGGACTCAGGACCTCCTTGGATGAGGTGAGGGTTCATCTCACCCAGGCAACAAATCTCCTCTCAAGACTGAGCCCCTTTGAGCCCTCCTTTAAGGAAAGACAGCGCATCCTGCAGGATTTCTACTACGAAATAACCGAACTTGAAAGGGACCTCAAGGTCCTTGAGGGAGATCTGCCCGAGGACGCATCAGAACTTGAACAAATAGAGGCAAGGCTTGCAAGATACGAAAGGCTAAAGAAAAAATATGGTCGGGATGCTAAGGGCCTAAAAGAACTTAAAGAGGAGCTAAAGGCTGAACTTGAGCTCCTTGATTCTGGAGAAGGGCGATTGGATAGGCTCTCTCAGGAAAAGGAAAGGCTTGAGCAGGAACTTTTAGACCTGGCCGAAAAACTCAGTGAGGAGAGACAAAAGGGTAAAGACAGGCTTTCTCAACTTATCAAAAGGGAGCTTCAAGACCTGGGTATGGAAAAGGTGGAATTTGAGATCAAGATCAGCCCAAGGGAAGGTCTTCCCCAAAATCTCTCTGCCACAGGGCTTGATGAGGTAGAGTTTCTCTTTTCTCCCAATCCAGGACTCGCCTTAAGGCCACTTGAGAAGATTGCCTCAGGTGGAGAGCTCTCCCGTATCTTTCTATCCTTTAAGGGCCTACTTAAGGAGACCGACCAGGCAGGCACCCTTATTTTTGATGAAGTGGATGCAGGAATTGGTGGCACAACTGCCTTGAAGGTAGGCAAGAAGCTGAAAGAGCTATCTCAAAGACTCCAGGTCATCTGCATCACCCATCTTCCGCAGATTGCCTGCTTTGCAGACCATCACTTCTTAGTGGAAAAGCGCTCCACCCAGAAAGAGACAACTACCCTGATCAAGAAACTGGATGCCCGGGAACGGCTGGAGGAGCTTGCCAGAATGCTCGGAGACAGAGAAAATCTTGAGCTTGCCCGGGGCTTTCTTGAGGGACTCAATCTCTGAGATGGCTAAGGCCCTGCTTCTTTTCTCAGAAGGACTTGATAGCACCCTAAGTGGGCTTATTCTCAAGAGGGAGGGAATTGAGGTCATCGCCCTGCGTTTTATTACCCCCTTTTTTGGTTGGAGGTATAAGGACTCTCCCCACCTATTTGAGGAAAAGGTCAAGGCCCTTGGTCTTAAGGCCGGAATAGTGGTGGATCTCACCGAAGAATATCTGGAAATGCTTAAAAAACCAGCCTTTGGATACGGAGATTATGCCAATCCCTGTATAGATTGCAAGATCCTTTTTTTAAAAAAGGCCAGGGTTCTCATGGAAGAGCTTAAGGCCGATTTTCTTGCAAGCGGTGAGGTAGTTGGCCAGAGGCCTATGAGTCAGAACAAGGTTACCTTGGAAAAGATTGAAAGGGAGGCCGGGGTGGAGGGACTTCTTCTGAGACCTCTCTCAGCCTTGCTCCTTAAAGAGACAAAACCTGAAAAGATGGGGCTCCTTTCCAGAGAAAAACTCTATGCCCAGGCCGGAAGAAGGAGGGACCTTCAACTGGAGCTTGCTAAGACCTTTGGTCTCAAAGAAATCCCTACCCCTGCGGGCGGGTGTTTGCTTGCCGACCCGATCATCGGGAGCCGGGTTATGCGGGTTTTAAAGGAAAAAAGACCTCTTAATCCCCTGACAGCGGAGCTTCTTACCTTTGGAAGGCATTATTTTGAAAGTTCCCTCTGGTTAATCCTTGGAAGAAACGAAAAGGAGAACCTGAGACTTGAAGGGGTCACAGCAGGAAGACTTCCCCTTTACACCCTGAGTGAGCCCTCTCCTTATCTGGCAGTGATTGAAGGCCCTTTAGAGGAAGACAAGCTAAAGGAGCTTCTCCTCAGACACTCCAAAAAGGCAAGACTCAGTCTTCAGGAGGGCAAAAGGGTTGACCTCATTAAATTATAATCCTCCACGGGTGGTTGCCCTGCTTACGGATTTTGGCCTGAGGGATCACTATGCCGGGGTTGTAAAGGGAAGAATTTTAAAAGAGCTTGCACCCCCTTTTTATCCCCATTTTATTGACCTCAGCCACGAGATTCCACCTCAGGATGTCAGGAAGGCCTCTCTTGTCCTGAAATTTTCCTATAAATACCTTCCCGAGGGAACCATCTTTCTCTGTATTGTTGATCCCGGGGTGGGAACGGAAAGAAAGGCTATAGTAGTGAGGACAGAAAGGTTTTTCTTCGTAGGCCCGGATAATGGACTTTTTACCTTTATCCTTCGGGAAAGTTCAGACTGCAAGGTCTGGGAAATCTTGCCGGAAAGACTCCTTTCCTATCCCTTTAGTGAGACCTTCCATGGAAGGGACCTTTTTGCCCCGGCAGTTGCCCGGTTGTTAAAGGGAGAGACCATGACAGAATGGACAAGACCGCTTTTGAGGGAGGGCCTCCTTAAACTTGACTTTCCAGAACCTGAGCCCATTCCCTCAGGCTTTAGACTCTCCATCTGGGATGTGGATCACTTCGGGAATCTTATTACCAACTGGGAGAAGGCTTTTTCAGATAGGCCCTTTAGGGTCTTGGTGGATGGAGCAGAGGTCAGGCTTGTCAGGACCTATGGTGAGGGTGAAGAGGGAGAGGTTGTGGCCCTCTTTGGAAGTGAGGGCCTTCTTGAGATAGCTGTCAGAAATGGCTCGGCCCTTGAGAGATTGGGTAGACCTAAGATTGAGATAGTCCTTTGAAGGAGAGGCCCTTTGTATTTTTAAAAAGTGATGTTATATTTTAAAGTTAAAATTTCCTTAAAGGAGGTAAGAGGCGTGCCAGTAAGAATCAGACTTATGCGTATGGGAAGGAAGAAAAAGCCCTTTTTCAGAGTGATTGCCGCTGATTCAAGGTCTCCCAGAGATGGCAAGTTTCTGGATATCCTGGGATATTACAATCCTCTTAAGGAGCCTTACGAATTTAAGGTGGACCCTGAAAAGGTGAAAACCTGGCTGAAACAGGGCGCAGAACCTACGGAGACAGTTCGGGCCCTGTTAAAGAGAGAGGGGCTCCTTTAAGAGGAAAATAAAACTTCAGAAGGAGGCGGAAAATGAGCAAACTCAGAGACCTTGTGGAACAGGTGGCTAAGGTGCTGGTGGATAAACCTGAGGCTGTGCAGATAAACGAAATTGAGGGAGAGCAAACCTCGGTCATTGAACTCAGAGTTGCCAAAGAAGACCTTGGCAAGATAATCGGTAAAGAGGGAAGAACTGCCAAGGCCATAAGAACCATCCTCGGTGCAGCCGGCAGTAAACTCAAAAAGAGGGTAGTTCTTGAAATCATAGAATAGCCTTCCTTGACCCAAAAAGAATTTATTCCTCTCTTTAAGGTATTATCCACGCATGGACTGAAGGGTGACCTGAAGGTCGCCCTTCTCAGTTTAGATCAGGATTTGATTCCCCATCTTCAAAGACTTTATCTCAACGAGGAAGGGGCGGGTCCTCTTATAATCAGATCTATTCAAAAAGGGCCAGGATTTAATACCTTTTTGCTCTCTTTTCAGGAGATTGATCTTGAGAGGGCCAAGGGGCTCGTTAATAAGACCCTGTATCTTAATCTTTCTGATTTGCCTGAGCCTGAGGAAGGGGAGTTTTATTATTATCAATTAGAGGGCCTGAAGGTTGTGGATAGGACTGGAAAGGTCTGGGGAGAGGTCTCAGGGGTTATGCCTGTGGGTGAATATGAGCTCCTTTTGGTCAAGGCCCCTGAAGGCCAGGAATTTTACCTTCCCTTAGTGGATGAATATGTGGAAGAGGTAAGGCTCAGGGAAAAAATGGTCCTTGTTAAGGAAATTGAGGCCCTTGTTGAGAGTCAGACTTAGGGATGCGCTTTAAGATCTTGACCATCTTTCCTGAATATTTTACCTCTCCCCTTGAGGTCGGCCTGATCAAAAAGGCAAGAGAAAAGGGTCTCATTGAAATTGAGATCTATGATCTGAGAGACTTTGCCTTAGATAAGCACAGGGTGGTGGATGATGAGCCTTATGGGGGCGGGGAGGGTATGGTCTTTAAGCCTGAGCCTTTGCACAGGGCCATAACCCACATCAAAGAGAGAGATCCCCAGACCTATGTGGTCTATCTCTCTCCTCAGGGAAGGCTTTTTAATCAGAGGATAGCTGCAGAGCTTTCCAGAAAAAGGAGCCTCCTTTTCCTTTGCGGACGCTACGAGGGGATTGATGAAAGAATCCGTCAGCATTATATAGATGAGGAGCTCTCCATCGGAGATTATGTCCTTTTCGGAGGGGAGGTGGCCTCTTTGGTTGTCCTTGAGGCAGTTGCACGGCTTATTCCAGGAGTTGTGGGTAAAAGGGACTCCGTTGACAGAGAATCCTTTACCTCAGGGCTCCTTAAGTATCCCTGTTATACGAGGCCAGCTGAGTTTCTGGGGCTCAAGGTCCCAGAGGTCCTGCTTTCAGGGAATCACGCAGAAATTGAGAGATATCGCCGAAGGGCCTCCCTTGAACTTACCCTGAAAAGACGGCCTGAACTGCTATCTCAGACTCCCCTTTCTGAGGAGGACTTAGAGTATTTAAGGGAGCTCTTGGAGAGGCAAAGGCTCTATCTTTTGCTTATGCATTATCCCGTTTACAACAAAAGGGGTGAGATCGTTGCTTCAGCTATAACGGGTCTTGACTTGCATGACCTTGCTCGCCTTGCCCGCACTTACGGGGTTAAAGGGGTCTATGTGATTCAACCCCTTGAGGATCAAAAAAAGATTGCCGAAGATCTTGTGGCTTACTGGATTTCTGGTAAGGGGAAGAGTTATAATCCCGCAAGAAGCAAGGCTATGGAGCTTCTCAGGATCCATGCTGATCTGGAGTCAGCCCTGGAGGATATCAGGACTAAAGAGGGTGAAGAACCCCTGCTTATTGGCACGGATGCAGGGCCTAAGAGAGAAGGCCTTTCTCCTGAGGAGGTAAGGGCCCTACTCTGGGAAAAACCCCTCTGTCTCCTTCTGGGGACCGCCTGGGGGCTTGAAGAAAGATTCTTAAACCTCTGCCACTTTTTTATGGAGCCCATCTGGGGAAGACTTGATTCATACAATCACCTCTCGGTGAGGTCTGCAGCCTCCATTCTCCTTGATCGTATCCTTAAACCCTATCTCCTTTTTAAGAGAAAGGTATAAAATTGGCATACCCTGAGGCCCAGGATACAGAGGTAACTCTCAAAAAAGGGTAGGGATATCAGGGGGTATGCAGTCAAAGAGATCTCTAAGTCAGAGGTTAAGGAAGGAGTCCAGAGTTTTGTAAAGGTTTCATAGCAACTTGGGCCTAAAGTGTAGGAGGAAAGAATTCTTCAGGCCTGAAGGTTTCCAAGATCTCTAAAAATTTTGACCAGGGTAAGGGTGGATAGAAATAATAGCCCTGAGCCTCATCCACCCCTAACATGATCAGATGTTTAAGTTGTTGAGCAGTTTCTACACCCTCAGCCACGACCTTTTTATTAAGACTCTTGCCAAGGGATACAATGGTTTTTACGATTTCTAAATCTGAATAGGATTGAAGCATATTCTGGACAAAGATGAGGTCTATTTTGAGATCGTGAAAGGGGAGGGTGGAGAGGTAGCGAAAGGAGGAGTAGCCAGTTCCAAAGTCATCTAAGGCTATTTTAATACCAAGGTCTGAGAGTTTCTTAATCTGCTCTGCCACCCTTTCCGAATCCTCAATAAAGATATTTTCTGTAATTTCAATAACCAGTTTAGAGGGACAGATAGCATAGGTCTCAAAAATCCTTCTGATATTTTCTAAAAGATCTACCTCTTTGAGTTGTTGAGGGGAGAGGTTGATAGAGAGATCCAGAGCTAAAAAGACATCCTCAGGCATTTTTTTCAATAATTTACAGGACTCTTCTAAAATCCAGTAACCCAGTTCTCTGACCAACCCAGATTCTTCGAGGATCCAGATAAATTCTCCCGGAGGTATAAGCCCCTCTGTGGGATGAAACCAGCGTATGAGGATCTCTCCACCGGAGATCTTCCTTTCTCTTAAACTAATTCTGGGCTGGCAATAGAGCACAAATTGATTTTCCTGAAGGGCCTTTTTTAGCTGGGGTAGTCTCTGGAGATATTTGGAGGCTTTATGAAAGATTTCCTTTTTAAAGAGGTAAATGGTATTGCCACCCTCTTTTTTGGCCTCTTTGATGGCACTTTCGGCACACCTCAAAAGCATCTTGGGCTCATCACCATCATCAGGAAAGATACTGCCCCCAAGACTAATGGTGAACTCTATGGTGCCCTTTGAGGATTCTACGGGTTTTTCAAGAAGTTGCTTTAAATCTTTGAGTAAATTAAAGGGGGAAGAGGTTTTTACAGCGAAGATAAAACTGCTTCCTCTTCCTCTTCCAATCTCTCCCTCCTTTAGGAAATCCTTCAGCCGCTGAGAGATAGAAATCAAGACCTCATCTCCAGCCTCATATCCATAAACCTGATTAATAGCAGTAAATTTATCTATATCAGCAATCCCCACAAGCACAGCCGATTTATGGAGAGCTGATTGCTCTATGAGGTGTTCCAATTTGAATAAAAAGTAATTTTGCCGGGGAAGACCTGTAACCTTATCAAAGAAGACATCTTCTTCTTCCTTTTCCATTACGATGTGAATAATAAAGGATAAAATGGAAGGTAATTCCTCCAGTAATAAAATTCTCTCCCAGTCACTTAACTCGAGCCCACGAAGCTGGAAGGCAAGGTATATTTTGTTTTTCTCTGTCTCTACAGGCACAAGTAAAATAAGTTGTTGAGGATGAGTGAAGATGCCCCTTAAATATTCCGGGATATCCCCTGCCTTTAGCAATTGAGGTTTTTCTACTTCTACAAAGGAAAGATATTGACTTAGCCAGCCCTGGAATTGGGAATACTTTGGGTCCATCTTACAGAGATCCTTGCCTGAGGTAAGATAGGTAACCTGGGTTATAAAGGGAATGAGGGTTATGATAGAAGGTAATTCTTCTAAAAACTCATCTACAGACTTTACCCGCCAGAGAACCTCATAAAGCCGGTTTAGAAAATAATAGACATAGAGAATATTTTCAATTTTTTTTCTCTTCTGGAAGAGGTCATCCGTCTTTTTTTTGAGATATCTTTTAAAAATCTCAAGGAGATCCCGTATAAAGAGATTACAGGTATCGCTTTGACAATTTAAAAGGCAGAGAAACTCCTCATAAAAATTTGTCCATTCATCAAGGGAGCGCTCAAGGAGGATCTGTTCAAGATAGGACAATCTTTCAGGTTCTTCATTTTTTAGGGCTATAAGATATTTTTCTGTGAAATTCATATTCAGTATTTTATCCATCTAAAAATTTTTTGCAAGACTCCAAATTGCCTCAAGTAAAAATCGAAACGAAAATTTAAAATATCCCCTAAGCTAATTAAATAACTTGGGGGGAAGGAGGATGGCTTCGAGAGGTGGTGACATTTTGCCTTTGCAAAGAGGGTGACATTTTCTCTCTGCACTAACAGAGGTGTTTTTTAATAGCCTTAAAGTTTGCAAGAGAATAATCAGGTATTTCTGGTATCCGAAAGACCTTAAGCCTGCGTTAAAAGGGTTTTATACTCCCTCTCCCTCGGCGGGAGAGGGCTGGGGTGAGGGGGAAAAGTTTTTTAAAGGTAGCCGCAGGACCTTTAGCCCGCGTAGGTTTTTAAAAGTGAAAAAACAAGATTTATCGCAAGCTAAAGCTTGCAGCTACCGGAAAGGTGATTTTTTATTCTCCAAAGGTTTAGCAGGCCTTCATGTCCTCTAACCTGCTTGATTACTTAGGCTAAAGGCTTGCTCGGCAAAAAACTAACGAGCAATCTGCCTGGCTACTAAAAAGGGGTGGCCCTTGTTTTTTTCTATTTTTCCTTTAGGTTTAATAGTTAAACTTTTTGCAGACTGGTTTATTCCCTGCCCTTGATAGGAAGGGGATGGAGGAGGTACCATGAAGCTTTCTATTATTGGAGCTGGAGCGGTTGGCACGAGCTGTGCCCACTGGGCTATGGTAAAAAGGGTGGCCGAAGAGATAACTCTTGTTGATATTGTGCCCGGACTTGCACAGGGGAAGGCCCTTGATCTTGCCCAGAGTGCCCCTCTGTATGGCTTTTCAGGCAGGGTTTATGGAACAGAGGATTTTTCCCAGCTTAAAGAGAGTGATGTGGTTATCATTACCGCCGGGAAACCGAGAACTCCGGGGATGAGTAGAGAAGACCTTCTCAAGATAAATACAGAAATTGTTAAGGCCTGTTCCGAAAAAATAAAGATCTATGCCCCACATAGTATAGTCATCGTGGTTTCCAATCCCCTTGATGCCATGGTTTATGTGGCCTACAAAGTTACAGGCCTTTCCAGAGAGAGGGTTATGGGAATGGCAGGGGTTCTTGATTCTGCAAGATATCGCTATTTCATTGCAGAGGCCCTTGGAGTTTCACCCAAGGATGTGCAGGCCTTAGTTATGGGGATCCACGGAGACCTTATGATCCCCTTAGTGAGACTTGCCAATGTGAGTGGAATACCCGTAACAGAGCTCCTCTCAGAAGAACAAATCCAAGAAATAGTTCATCGCACCAAATTTGGTGGAGGCGAGATCGTAAACCTGTTAAAGAGCGGAAGTGCCTTTACTACACCTGGACTTTCAACTATTGAGATGGCAGAAAGTATCCTCAGGGATGAAAAGAGGGTGCTCACCTGCTCTGTCCTCCTTGAAGGGGAATATGGGATTTCAGGGGTATTTCTTGGAGTTCCTGTGATCCTCGGAAAAGGCGGAGTGAAAAAGATCCTGGAGATCAACTTAACCGAGGAGGAAAGGTCCCAGCTCAGAGAGTGCGCCAATCTCACCCAAACCCTCATCTCCTCGGTTAACGGGATGCTTTAGATATCTTTTGCCCTTGCCAAAGTCTCCCACTTAGAGAGGGAGGGACCCTGGGCGGGGTGCCCTTTCAGGGAAGGGTATAAACTTTCTTTTTTAATAATCTGTGCTATACTTTATAAAGGTGAGAAAGGATGTTTAAGATTGGTGATGTTGTCGTCTATCCAGGGTGCGGTCTTGGAAGGATTCTTGCAATTGAAGAGAAGATCGTAGAGGGAAAGATCTTTAAGACCTATATCTTTAAACTTCTTGACAGCGAGACCGAATTCTTTATTCCCCTTGATTCAACCCATCGGGTGGGGTTAAGGCCCATTATATCCCCTGAGAAAGTGGAGCAGGTCTATCAGATACTGGCCCAAAATGAAGTAACCCTCCCTGATGGTAACTGGAACAAAAGATACAAAGAATATACAGAAAAATTAAAAAGCGGTGACATCTTTGTCTTAGCTACCCTTTTAAGAGAGCTTTCGGAGATCGCCAAGTTTAAACCCCTCTCCTTTGGGGAGAAAAAGATCTTTGAAAAGGCTAAGGAGCTTCTGGTCAGAGAGCTCTCCTTCTGCGAAAATTGCACCCCCGAGGAGATTGAGATAAAGATAATGGATCTTCTCAACTTTTAAAAAGAGAGGCCCCTCTTGCCAAGATATTTTATTCAGATTCTTTTGCTGGTAATTAGTTTTATCCTTGGTGCCGGGATTTTTTATTATTTTTACTATGCCGAAAGGGGGGTTCCTTGGGTCATTGCAGGAGGCCTCCTTGGGGTTATCCTCGGGCTTGTGACCCTCTATCTTGAAGAAAAGATTCGCAAGCTTCCCCTTTTGAAGCTTGTAGGGGGATCCATAGGACTTATCCTTGGACTTGCTCTTGCCAAACTTATCTCCTCTTTTTTTGAGATCTTTACAGGGGGGGTCTGGCAGGTCTTCCTCTATGTTATGAGTGCCCTTGGACTGGGCTATCTCGGAATTATGCTTGGGGGAAAAAAGATTGAGGAAATAGGGTTCTCGGAGTTTCTTGAAAGGCTGGGTGAAAAACTGGCCAGTAAGATCACAACCCCTGTAAGCTCCATATCCAAGAAATTTTCCCGCAAAGGAACGCCTAAGATCCTTGATACAAGTGCCATTATTGATGGAAGGATCCTTGAACTTGCCAAAACCTCCTGGTTGGAAGGTCCCATACTTCTTCCAAGGGTTGTGCTTGAAGAGATCCAGATGCTTGCAGATAGTTCGGATCCTGTAAAGAGGGCCAAAGGCAGGAGGGCCCTTGATCTTTTAAAGGAACTCAAAGAGGCCTTCAAGGGAGAGCTGAGGATTATTGATCAAAACTATAAAAATCTGCCAACCGATGAGAAACTCATTAAGCTCTGCAGCGAATTTTCAGCCAAGCTCGTAACAACAGACTATAACCTGAACAAAATGAGTCAGCTTTATGGAGTTGAGGTCCTGAACATAAATGAGCTTTTTCTGGCCTTAAGGCCCTCGGTTAGACCGGGAGATCTTATAACCATTCAGATCATTAAGGAGGGCAAAGAAAGGGATCAGGGGGTGGGGTACTTAGAGGATGGCACCATGGTGGTGGTTGAAAATGCCAGGCACCTCATTGGAAAACACCTGGATGTGGTGGTCAGTCACCTCCTGCACTCTCCCACAGGAAGGATTGTCTTTGCCCAGTTGAGGGAAGTAAAGTCCTTTAATGCCTAAGATTCAGGTCCTGCCTGAGGAGATTCGGGCAAAAATTGCCGCTGGAGAGGTCATAGAAAGACCTGCCTCGGTGATAAAAGAGCTTGTTGAAAATGCTCTTGATGCCGGGGCCAAAAAAATTCGCATAGAACTTAACAAAGGAGGGTTTGAGAGGATTTCGGTCTATGATGACGGAGAGGGTTTAGCTCCAGAGGACCTGAGGCTCTGTTATCTACCCTTTGCCACAAGTAAGATCAAGAATCTTTCTGATCTTTTTTCCCTTTCAACCTATGGCTTCAGAGGAGAGGCCCTTTCAAGCATTGCCCAGGTCTCCCGTCTCAGGATTCTCAGTCTGCAAAGAGGAAGTGATCTCCCCTTTGAGGTCCTCGTTGAATTCGGTAAAGAAGTTGCCTTTAGACCCGCTCGGATCAAAGAGGGCACCCTGATTGAGGTCAAAGACCTTTTTGAAAATCTTCCCGCAAGAAGGGCCTTTTTAAAGAGCACAAAAACGGAAACCGCTAAAAGCCTTGAGATTATAAAGGCCCTTATGCTTACCCATCCTGAGCTTGCCTTTAAGGTTATAATTGACGGAAAGGAGACCCTTAACTGGCCTGGAGGAGACCTGAAGGAACTCTTTGCGGCCCTCTTTGAGATACCCTCTGAACACCTGAGTCTTTCCAGATACGAAAGGTCTCCCTACGGGGTAACTCTACTTTTAACAGATACCCGTAAGACCTTCTCTCACGGCAGATTTCTCTTCTTTATTGTAAACAATCGTCTTTTGCAGGACAACAGGCTCACAAGGATCTTTTATCACTTCCTCAAAGGATACTTTGGAGCCCTGGGCTTTCCAGCAGGGATACTAAAAATCAACCTCCCTCCCCAGCTTGTGGACTTCAATGTCCATCCCGCAAAATGGGAGGTAAGATTTAAGAGAGAAGGAGAAGTCTATCAGGTCCTTGAGGAGGCCTTAGAAAGACACTTTAAAATCAAGAGAGCTCAAACCTTCAGGGAGACCCCAAGCACCGGGCCCTTTAAGATTAAGGAGGATCTTCCTCTGGAATACCCTGCTAAGAAAGTTTCTTCCCCCTTCTTAAGTCCCCGAGGTCTCTTTGAGGAGGTCCCCCTTTTCTCTTTTAAGGTCATAGGGGCCTTTAAGCAGACCTATCTGCTCGTTGAAAAGGGAGAAGAACTCTTTGTGGTTGATCAGCACGCTCTTTCTGAACGCATCCATTATGAGACCCTGAAAAAGAAGGCTCATTCCCTTTATCCCCAAAGGCTTCTTTTGCCCTTTTTAATCACCCTGACCCCGGAGATGCAAGAAAGTCTTGAGGAAAAGCTCCTTCATCTTTCAGAGCTTGGCTTTGAGGTTGAAATGGCTGGAGAGGCTACCCTTCTTGTTAAGGGTGCACCCTCTGAACTTTCAGAGTTTGCTCAGGAGGTCCTTGAGTCCTTTTTACTATTACCAAGGAGCAGTCTGGATGAGTCCAAAGATTATTTTCTTAAAGAGCTTGCCTGCAGGCTTGCCCGGAAAAAAGGTGATTTCCTCTCTGAAGAGGAGAGGAACTATCTTGTTAAGGAGATGTTTAAAGAGGGTCTTGAGACCTGTCCGCATGGAAGACCCCTCTTTTTCAGGTTGACCCTTACCGAGATTGAAAAAAGGCTCAAAAGAAGGCTGTGAAGGAAAAAGTGAAAATAGTTGCCCTCTGTGGCCCAACAGGGGTAGGGAAGACCCAGGTCTCCTTAGAGATAGCCACAAGATTTTCTGGGGAGATAGTAAACTTTGATTCCCAGCAGTTTTATCGGGAGCTTGTCATAGGCACAGCCAAACCCACACTGGAGGAGAGAAAGGGAATCCCCCATCATCTCTTTGAGGAAATAAGTCTCTTGGAGGAGATGAATGCCTCAAGGTTTGTTGAACTTGCCGATAAAAAGGTGGCTGAGGTCCGTCTTCGGGGAAGACTTCCCATCTTAGTGGGAGGAACAGGTCTTTATCTTAGGGCCTTTGAATATGGGCTTTTTGAGGTGAAGATTGATCCCGAGATTAGAAAAGAGCTCAAAAAGAGGGCTGAAGAGGATCTTCCTGCCCTTTATGAGGAGTTAAAAAGGCGGGACTTAGAGTATGCTCAAAAGGTCCATCCCAAGGACAGAGTAAGAATAGTACGGGCCCTTGAGGTGATCCTGAGCACCGGGAAGGCCTTTTCAGAATTTCACCGCAAAAGCCCTTTTTTTAAAGAAAAGCGGTATCCCCTTTTAAAGATCGGGCTTTATCTTCCAAGAGAGGAACTTTATGCTAAAATCAATGCCAGAGTGGAAAGGATGATAGAAGAAGGCTGGTTAAGGGAGGTAGAGGCCCTCTACCTCAGGTATGGAGCCTCAATCTTTGACAAAATCAAGGCCATAGGTTACAGAGAGCTCTTTCAGGTCCTTTGCGGAAAGCTCTCCCTTGATTCAGCTATTGAGATAATTCAGAGAGAGACCAGGCACTATGCCAAAAGACAACTGACCTGGTTTAAAAGGGAAAAGGATATTGAATGGTTCAAACCTTACGAGATTTTGTCTATCTCCCAGAGGATTGAGGAATATCTGGCAACTCTATGAAAGGGGCTATGTTTTTGGGTATGGTAGCCGCAAGCTTTTGAAAACTAACGCAGGCTAAAGGTCTTGTGACTACCTAAAGAACAAATTTTGTAAAGAACCTATAAAGGAGAGATTAGAGAATATCCAAGGGGGCTTAGGTTTTATGGAGAGTATGACGGGTTTTGGAGGCTTTATCTTTCAGGGGGAAAACTTTCAGATCCACTGTCAGGCCAAATCAGTGAATCACCGCTATCTTGAGGTGTCCCTTAAACTTCCCAGAAGATACTCCTCCCTGGAAGAAAGGATTCGCAAAAGGGTGTTTGAACTCTTTGAAAGGGGAAAGATTGAGGTCCAGATCAAGATCTATGGATTTCCCAGACAGGTAAGAGACATTGCCTTTGATCTTGAACTTGCAAGGACCATTAAGGCAAATCTTGAAACCCTGAGAGAAGGCCTTAATTTAGAGGGAGAGATAACCTTAGAGGAGATCTTATCCTTCAGGGAAATCGTGATCTTTGAGGAAAGGGAAGAGGAGCTTGAAAGTCTATGGATGGAGCTTTTGCCTGCCCTGGAGGGAGCCTTAGCGGAGCTTAAAAACTCAAGGCTAAAGGAGGGGGCCCTTTTGAAGAAACGCATAGAGGAATTTTTAGGGGAGCTTTCAGGGATAGCCGAAAAGATTGAGGCCCTAAAAGAGAGGGTAAGGGATGAAAATCTTAAGAAGATGCGGGGGCGGATAGAAGGGATGATGGCTGAGCTTTCAGGACAACTTGATGAGGTGAGATTATATCAGGAGATAGCCCTCCTTCTTGATCGTCTGGACTTTACTGAAGAGCTTGATCGTTTTAAAGTGCACCTTAAGGAGATGAAAAATCTCCTTGATGAAAGGAAGCCCGGAAAAAGGCTTGATTTTTTCTGTCAGGAGCTCCTGAGAGAGATAAATACCCTTTCCAACAAGGCTCAATCTGCAGAGATATCTCTACTTGCCGTTACAGCCAAGGACCTTATTGAAAAGATCCGGGAACAGGTGCAAAATGTAGTTTAGGAGAGACAATGCTCAGGAGACTTAAGTATTACTCAGAACTCATAAAATTTGAGCACACCATCTTTGCCCTCCCCTTTGCCTCAGCAAGCATAGTTATTCTCATGGAGAGACCCCCTGCTTTAAGCAGGATCTTGCTTATTCTTCTTGCCCTGGTTTTAGCCAGAACCGCTGGTATGCTCTTTAATCGGTGCCTGGATAGGAGTTTTGATGCCGAAAATCCTCGAACCATGAGCTGGCCCCATGTAAGCGGTCTTGTTAAGGACTGGGAGATAAAGCTCTTAATAGCCCTTTCTGTGATGGCCTTTATCATAGTCTCAAAACTGATCAACTCTTTAGCCTTGCTCTTAAGTCCTGTGGTGGTCCTCCTTCTCTTCCTCTATCCCCTGGCCAAGAGGTTTACCTATTATCCACACCTTGTCTTGGGCCTGATTTACCTTTTGATCCCCATTGCTGTGGATGTGGCCTTAAATGAGGCCCTCTCCAAGGAGGCCCTTCTGCTTGGAGTTGCCATGGCCTTTTGGGTCTCAGGTTTTGATGTCCTATACAGCCTTCAGGATTACGAGTTTGATCTGCGGATGGGCCTGAAATCTATCCCTGTGCGTTTTGGGATCAAGGGGGCCCTGAAGCTGGCCAGGATCTTTCACCTGATAACCTTCTTTGCCCTTTTGGGGGTAGGGCTTAGCTATGCCAAGGCTGGAATCATCTATTTCATAGGGCTCTTTGCCATCACCCTCTTCCTCATTTATGAACATCGCCTTATCTCGGAAAAGGACCTGTCCAAGATAAACAAGGCCTTTTTTACCATAAATGGTTTTATAAGCCTCCTCTTTTTTATCATCGTTTTATTGGACAGGATAATTCCCCTATGACAGAACCTTCTCTTAAGATCTTTGCCTTTATAAATCAAAAAGGTGGGGTTGGGAAAAGCACCCTCTCTGTGAATTTAGCCCGGGCCCTGTCCCTAAGGGGCAAAAGGGTGCTTCTGCTTGACTTTGATCCTCAGGCCAATGCAAGCGCAGGCCTTGGAGTAAGGGTTAGCCGAAAGGAAAGTATCTATCAGGCTATCGTTGAGGGGAAAGTTGACTCCTTTTTAAAAGAACCCTTTTCAGGGCTATATCTTCTTCCCTCATCCATAGATCTTGTGGGGCTTGAACTTGAACTTGCCAACTTGGATAGAAGAGAATATGTTCTCAGGGATTTTCTCAACCACATCCCTTGGAAAGGTGCGCCCCTCCTGAGCCAATTTGACCTCCTTTTCATTGACTCTCCCCCCTCCTTAAGTCTTTTAACTGTAAACATCTTGACAGCCTCTCAGGGGGTTATGATTCCCCTGCAGTGTGAATATTATGCCCTTGAGGGGCTCTCCCTCCTTGTGAAAACTGTGCGGGGACTAAAAGAGGCCTTTAATCCTGAACTCAGACTTTTTGGAATGGTTCTCATGATGTATGACCCGAGAAACAGACTTACCCAGGAGGTGGCTGAAGAGGTAAGGAAACACTTTAAGTGGATCCTCTTTGAAACCGCTATTCCTCGGAGTGTAAGGGTTAGTGAGGCCCAGAGCTTTGGAAGGCCAATCCTTGATTACGAACCTCACCACAAGGTGAGTGAGGCCTTTCAAAAACTTGCCGAAGAATTTCTAAATCGCCTGGAAAATCAAAGATCTCCTTAGGGGGATGTGGGTGCATCGGAGAAAAGGTCTAAAATCCTTTTGCCTTATACACCCTCTTGATTTAAATTGATTTACGATATAGTATTAAGAAAAGAAAACTAAAAGGTGGAGGCCCTTATGGACATAGAAAAACTATTAGAAAAAGTTAGGGAAGCGATAATTGGGGAGATCAGGGAAGAATTTAGAGAATTCAGGGCAACTGTCTCAGGACAGCTTGAGGGTTTTAAACTGGCCATTGAGTCTATAAACGCAAGAATGACCAATCTTGAAGGAGAGGTCAGAGATATCAGACGCTCTTTAGACGAGACCAACAAGCGCATTGACGAGACCAATAAGCGTATTGACGAGACCAACAAGCGCATTGATGAACTTAGGGTTGAGCTCAAAGCCGAAATTACAGCCAATACCCAACGCATTGATGAGACCAATAAGCGTATTGACGAGACCAACAAGCGCATTGATGAACTTAGGGTTGAGCTCAAAGCCGAAATTACAGCCAATACCCAACGCATTGATGAGACCAATAAGCGTATTGACGAGACCAACAAGCGCATTGATGAACTTAGGGTTGAGCTTAAAGCCGAAATTACAGCCAATACCCAACGCATTGACGAGACCAATAAGCGCATTGATGAAACCAATAATCGCATTGATGGGCTATATTTGGAGGTATCAAAGATCAGAGGGGATCTTAACAGGGCCCTATCTCAAAAGGAAGTCTTTGATGATGTGCTGTTGAGAGTTCAAAGACTTGAGGCCAGAGTTTTAGAAGCGGCTTAGGATGGTTTAGGTTAAATCTCTCATGCCAGAAAATAGAAAAAGGGCAACCTAAATCGGCTACTACGATATCTCAAAATTCTTGGCAGCCAAGGTTTATAGCCTCTTTGCGCAGGATTCTATTTGATTTTGCAAAGAAGTCGTTAAAATAAAAAAGGTAGTTAAAGGCCTTTCTTGGCATAGTTTCAGCAAAGTAGGTCCTGGGATGAGATTTTTAATCAAGGTTTTTCTCTTGAAGACCCTCTTTACCTCTCTCCTTACCTTTCAGGTGCTGGCTGAGGATAGATACATCCTCATAGATAAGGCCACCTATACCCTTTATCTTTTTAATCAGGGTTCCACCCTTGAGGTCAGAGTTGGCTATGGATTAAATAGTCCCCTTTTTAAAACCAAAAGGGGGGATTTTCTCACCCCTGAAGGAGTTTACAGGATTACAGCCATCAGACCTTCAAACCGGTATCATTATTTTTTAGAACTCAGCTATCCCAATTTTAATGATCTCTCTTTGGCCTATTTTAGAGGAGAGATAAAGCTTGAGCTACTTGAGAGATATCTTCAGAAAGAAAATCCTTACAGAGATACCCCCTTAGGCAGGGACATCGGGATTCACGGTGGGGGAGCTTACAAAGAGGAAAAGGGCACCCTTAATTATCATTGGACCCAGGGCTGTATATCTCTTAATAATACGGATCTTGAGAGCCTCTTAAAATCTGTAAAGATAGGTGATCCTGTTTATATAATTCACTCTCAAAGACCCCTTTTTGAGATCCTGATGAAATTAGCCTACCCCATCAGGGTTAGACCTTTGGATTTTTGGGAAGGTGCATTATATTTGAAAATAGACCCCTATACTTACTGGTATTTTAAGGTTATTGAAACCTACAAGGGTAAAAGACTTTTACTCTGGGAGGAATGGGTAAGGGGAAGACTTAATAGTAAGGTTTACTCGGAACCAGAGGGGTCTTTTCATCGGCAACTTGAAAAGACCCTGAAAGAAACCCTGATGAAAAAGATAAACTTCCTGCTTGACCCCTTTCAAGCAAGGCCCTTATCGGAATGGAAGTAATAAAAAGTATCCAGGAGATGCAGAAAAGAGGGGATGTCCTCCGTAGAGAGGGTAGGGTTCTTGGCTTTGTGCCTACCATGGGTTACCTCCATGAGGGGCATTTGAGTTTAGTCAGGCTTGCTCGGAGCAGGGCAGATAAGGTGATAGTAAGCATCTTTGTAAATCCCCTTCAATTTGGTCCCACTGAAGATTTCAGAATCTATCCCCGGGACCTGGATAGGGACCTTAGCCTTCTTGAGAGAGAGGGAACAGACATAGTCTTTGTCCCCTCGGCCGAAGAGATCTATCCCCCTGATTTCCAGACCTATGTTGAGGTAACGGAGCTTACAAAGGGGCTATGTGGTGCCTTTAGATCTGGCCATTTTAAAGGGGTTACAACCATTGTTCTTAAGCTTTTTAATATCGTCAAACCCCATTTAGCTGTCTTTGGAGAAAAGGACTATCAGCAGTTAAAGGTTATCCAGAGAATGGTTAAGGACTTAAACTTGGAGGTAGAGATCCTTGCCCATCCCACAGTTAGAGAAGAGGATGGTTTGGCCATGAGTTCAAGAAATACCTACCTTTCAGAAGAGGAAAGGAGGTCTGCCCTCTCACTTTATCACTCCCTTAAGCTTGCAGAAAGACTCGTCCTGGGAGGAGAAAAAGACCCGGAGAGAATCAGAAAGCTTGTGAAGGAATACATTGAGAGGTTTCCCCACAACAGGGTTCAGTATGTAGAGATTGTAGATCCTGAGACCCTAAGACCGGTTGACAAGATAAAGGGGCCGGTTTTACTGGCCTTGGCTGTCTTTGTGGGGAAGACAAGGCTTATTGATAACAGGGTGATCAGACCGCAGGAGGAGCTATGTGGAGAAAACTTTTAAAGGCCAAGATTCATCAGGCAGTAATTACCGATAAGAACCTCTATTATGAGGGGAGTCTCACCTTAGATAGAGAAATAATGGAAAAGGCGGGTCTTTTGCCCTTTGAGGCAGTCTGGATTTATAATCTCAACAATGGAGCCCGCTTTGAGACCTATCTTCTGGAGGGAGAAAAGGGAGAGGTTATTCTCAATGGGGCAGCTGCAAGGCTTGGAGAGAGTGGAGACCGAATCATAATTGTGGCCTACGCCTGGGTAGAAGATGCTGAGCTTCCCTATTTCAAGACGAGACTGCTTTATCTGAACGAGAAAAATGAAGTTGTCCAGGTCAAAAACCTCTAAAAGGGTTTACCCTGTTAGCTTAGGCTGTCCAAAAAATAAGAGCGATTTTGAGAAGCTTCTCTTTCTTTTGAATCAGCAGGGCTATGAATTTACCCTTGATCCCGGGGAGGCTGATCTCTTCTGGGTAAATACCTGTGCCTTTATTCAGCCAGCGGTAAAGGAGTCCTTAGAGCAGATTTTTGAACTGGGAGAGATCAAGGGCTCCCGGCAAAAGCTCATTGTCTCCGGGTGCCTTCCTGCCAGATATTCCATTGAGGAATTGAAAAGGCTTCTTCCAGAGGTGGATGAATTTTATGGCATTGAGCCCTTTCAATACCTTTCTAAGGAGGAGCCCACAGAGAGAGTCCTCTCAGAAAGCCCTTTTTATGCCTATCTTAAGGTCTCAGAGGGTTGCAATCACCGCTGTAGTTACTGCACTATTCCCAGAATAAGAGGCCCCTTCCGGAGTAAACCCTTAGGGCTCCTTATCAAAGAGGCAGAAAGGCTTCTTCAAAAAGGGGTAAGAGAGATCATCTTGGTTGGCCAGGACATAACCTCCTACGGAAAGGACCTGGGTAACCCCCATCTGCTTATCCATCTGCTGAAAGAAATTTCTGCCCTCCCCTTTGATTTCAGAATAAGGCTCCTTTACCTGCACCCTCTTCACCTGACAGATACCCTCATTGAGGCCCTCTTTGAGATCCCGAGGGTCTTACCCTATTTTGAGATCCCCATTCAGCATGCCGATCCGGAGGTCTTGAGGAAGATGCAAAGGGGCTATTCCCCGGAAAGAATCCTGAGGATCATAGAGAAGGTGCGTTCTTTAAATCCCCTTTCTACCCTCCGCACAAGTATAATCGTAGGTTTTCCGGGAGAGAGGGAGAGCCATCTGGAGAGACTGCTCTCTTTTCTGAAAGAGGCCCAGTTTGACTACTTAGGGGTCTTTCCCTTTTATCCCGAGGAAGGGACCCGAGCTGCAGGCTTGCCTGAGCAGGTCCCCTATAGGGAAAAAAGAAGAAGGGCAAGGGAGGTCTTAAGGGTTCAAAGGGAGATAACCAGGAATCGTCTGAGCCTAAGGGTTGGACAAAGGGAGGAGGTTTTGATCCTGGGAGAGGACAATAAGGGAAGGCCCTTTGGACTCTCAAGGCTTCAGGCCCCTGAAATAGACGGCCTTACCTTTCTTAAAAGGGGCAGGGGACACCTCTTACCCGGAGGCTTAGTAGAGGTGAAGATTGTGAGAAGTGGTGTCTATGACCTCTGGGCGGTTCCCTTGGATTTAAGAGGATGAGTCTCCGGCAGGAAAAAAAGAGAGATCAAAAAGGCCAGGGCCGTGATTACTGAAAGGTATAGGCCCGGAAAGGCCAAAAATCCCTTCTTTTCAATAAAATAAGTGCAAACCATAGGGGCTGTTCCTCCAAAGATGGCCAGGGAGCTGTTGTAGAGAACGGCAAAAGAGGTGCTCCTTACCTTTACAGGAAAGAGCTCAGCCAGGGTCACAGGCAGGATACTCATAAAAAACCCAGAGATAAAGGCAAGGACAAGATGGGAAAGAAGCATGAAAGTATATCCTTGGGGAAGGAGATAAGAATTAAGAAAAAAACTGGTAAGTGTGTAAAGTAATAGGGAAATTAGAAAAAAGGGTCTTCTCCCGTAAAGGTCTGAAAGATAGGCACAGGGTAATATCAAAAGGCAGAGCAGTATCATGGCAAGGGTATTTGAAAAAAGGGCCTTATCCTGGAGGACCTCAAAATACCTGGCAAAGTAGGTGGGAAAATAGACAAAGAGGATGTAGAAGGCCACTCCCTGCACCATGGAAAGAATCAGGGTTAAGAAGAAGGAACGGGGATATCTTTTAAGGGCGTAAAAGAGGGGGAAGCCCTTGAGAGGAGAAAGGGCCTCTTTTATAAAGGCAGGTGTCTCATAGGTATATCTTCTTATGATATAGCCAATAATGGCCAGAAATATTGTAGGTAAATAGGCTAACCTCCAGCCATAGCCCTCCAGAAAATCCTTTTCTAAGTAATGATGAAGGAGGGTTGCAACCATGGAGCCAAGAAGAATGCCCAGGATGGCTCCAAAGAGATTGATACTGCTCCAGAGGCCTCTTTTTTCAGGAGAGCTGTGTTCAAGGAGAAAGGTGATGGAGGTTGTATATTCCCCGCCTGCAGAAAAACCCTGCAGAAGTCTCAAAAGAGTCAAAAGAAGGGGAGCAAGTATTCCGATGGTCTGATAGGTAGGAAGAAAGAGCATCAGTATTGAAGGCACTGCCATAAGGGCAATGGAGACGAGAAGGGCAGGCTTTCTACCCAGTCTATCTCCGAGATAACCAATAAAGAGGGCTCCCAGGGGCCGGGCAAAAAACCCTATGGCAAAAGCTGAAAAACTCAAGATTAGGGAGACCGTGGGATCAGAGACCGGGAAAAAGAGCCTGGCAAATTGAGTGGCAAAGTAACCATAGATAATAAAATCGTACCATTCAAGTATATTTCCAGCCATACCAGCTAAGAAAAGTATTCGCGGGGAGGACATTCTTTCAGAGAATAAACTTCATCAATTCTTCTTTTTCCAGGACCTCTGTTAATTTTTCCCTGACAAACTCTGGCGTAATCACAACCTTTGTTGGAGCAATGTCCGGGGCTTCAAAGGAGATATCTTCAAGGACCTTTTCAACCACCGTATATAGCCTTCTTGCACCTATGTTTTCCATTTTCTGATTGATTTCAAAGGCGATTTCAGCTAACTCCTCTATAGCCTCCGGGGTAAACTCTATCTCAACCCCCTCTGTTGCAAGCAGGGCCTGATATTGTTTGAGAATGGCATTTTCAGGCAGGGTAAGGATGCGGATGAAATCCTCCTTGGTTAAGGGATCCAGTTCAACCCGAATGGGAAATCTTCCCTGAAGTTCGGGGATGAGGTCTGAGGGTTTGGCAATGTGAAAGGCGCCACTGGCAATGAAAAGGATGTAATCGGTCCGGACCATGCCATAACGGGTATTGACCGTTGTCCCCTCCACAATGGGCAAGAGGTCCCTCTGGACCCCCTCTCTGGACACATCTGGACCGGCACCCTCCCCACGGCTGGCAACCTTATCTATCTCATCAATAAAGATGATACCACTTGTCTCTGTGCGATGAATGGCCTCCTTTACCACCTTATCCATGTCAATGAGTTTGGAGGCCTCCTCTTTGGTGAGTATTTCAAGGGCTTCCTTGACCTTAACTCGCCGCTTCTTGCTCCTGAAGGGCACAAAGGTTGAAAGCATCTCCCTTAACTGCATCTCTATTTCCTCAAGACCAGAGGCAGCCAGGATCTCAATACTGGGTTGTTTTTCCCGGAGTTCTACCTCAATCTCCACCTCTCTCTCATTTAAGGCGTTGTCCCTCAGCATCTTGAGTAACTTCTCCTTGGTCTGGGCATCATAACTGACCTTGGGAGAGCTCTGGGGAAGGAGGTACTCCACAAGCCTTTCTTCAGCCAGCCCTTTGGCACGGGCAAGCACCTTTTTTTCCTCTTCCTCCTTTACCATTTGAACTGCCACATAGGTCAGGTCCCGAATCATGGATTCCACATCTCTTCCCACATAACCTACCTCGGTAAATTTTGTGGCCTCCACCTTTATAAAGGGGGCCCTGGCAAGGCGGGCCAGTCTCCTGGCAATCTCTGTTTTGCCCACCCCTGTTGGACCTATCATCAGGATGTTTTTGGGATAGACCTCATCTTTCAAAGGGCCTTTGAGGTGTCTTCTTCTCCAGCGATTCCTCAGGGCTATGGCAACGGACCTTTTGGCTCTATTTTGTCCAACAATGTAGCGATCAAGCTCGGCAACTATCTCTCGGGGGGTGAGTTCTGTCTTTGGCCTGCCCACTTAGAGAACCTCCACAGTGATTTCAGAATTGGTGTAAATACAGATCTCTCCGGCTATCCTAAGGGCCCTTACTGCAATCTCTTCAGCTGAAAGATCCGTATGGCGAAGGAGGGCCTTGGCAGCGGCTAAGGCCATGGGCCCTCCAGAACCAATGGCCACAACCTCCTCATCTGGTTCAACCACATCCCCTGAACCGGAGATCAAAAGAAGGTGCTCTTTGTCTGCGGCGATGAGAAAGGCCTCAAGCCTCCTTAAGATTTTATCGGTTCTCCAGTCCTTGGCCAGTTCAACGGCAGACCTTAAAAGCTGGCCAGAGTAAGTTTCCAGTTTCTTTTCAAGTTTCTCAAAGAGGGTTAAGGCATCCGCCGTAGCTCCAGCAAAACCTACCAAAACCAGGCCTTTGTAGAGGCGTCTGATTTTGCGGGCTTTGTGTTTTAAAATGGTATTTCCAAAGGTGACCTGTCCGTCTCCAGCTAAGGCCACCTTTCCATCCCTTTTAACCGCAAGGACTGTTGTTCCCTCAAACATAGCTTCTATTTATAGCACAAGTCCTACAAATAACAAGGTAGACCTATAAATAAAAAACCCCTTCCCGGGAGGGGACGGGAAGGGGTATGACTGTAGGGAGGGGGATTAGTGGGAGTTAGGGATTAGGGGACTAAGCCAAGAAGTTTTAGACCAAGATAACCACAACCGACAACAGCTATTCTTTTAACCCAGAGGGGACTCAATTTCTTGGCAATTCTTGGGCCTATAAACCCCGCTGAAACAGCTCCAATTGCCATGATAATAAAGAGTAAAACATCGGTTTGAC
>CAYTDX010000003.1:0-46850 GCA_964436655.1 uncultured Caldimicrobium sp. | reverse complement strand
AGCAGAGAACATCTCCAATTGCCCCTTGCATAAAGACAAAAAGGGTTTTTCCATTGAGATTTTCTCCATCATAAAAGGGAGGAAGAGCGGTGTTGGTTTTCATAAAGGCATCCTGAAGTTGCTTGGGAAGCAGGCCAAAGACATCATTGGCAAAAAGAAGCTTTTCATTGGGTTTTAAGTCAAAGTGATACCCGTTAAAGTCAAAACTCATCTTAGCCAGGGCCTGAACTGTAAGCATTCATCTCCTCCTTTTCAGAGAATTTATAATTGTTTTAAGCAAATTTTATGCCATTTTTAAACAAGGCAAGCTGAAGCTTATGACTGCCAAGAGGAGGTCTTCCAGGGTAAGAGGCCCTTTTGGCTCCCTTTTTCAGAATCTTTATTGACTTTTTGAAAATCCTAAATAAAATATCTCTTTGATGACCCTTTACAGGCTAATTTTATTACTTTTTATTTTGCTCCCCATCTTCCCTGATAAAGCCTTTTCCTATGAAGATTCAGCCGAAAAGAGGATCAATCTCTGGCCAATAGCAGTTTACTCTAAAAACAAGATAAGAGGCTACGAGAGAAAGGAATTTTTGGGCCCCCTTATCTATCAATATCGCTTTGAATCAGAAAATGGGACTTCCTATCGCCCTCTTTACTCATCTGTGAATCAGCCTGATTCCAAAAAGGCCTATTTTTTATCCCCTCTTGGTCTTTACAGCTCGGATAATGAGACCACAACCTTTAAGCTCATTCCTTTAATCAATAGAAAAATTGAAAAGGTCCCCTCTGAAGAGAAGGAGGGCTCAAAGTGGGAATACTTTCCAATCTTTTCCGGGAAAACCGCTCAGAATGAGACCTATGGAGGCTTTTTCCCCTTCTATGGTCACTTTAAAGATCGTTTCGGAAGGGAGGAGATTACCTTTATCCTCTGGCCTCTTTATTCCAAGGTGACTTATGAGAAATATACTGCTCAAAACATACTCTGGCCCTTCATCAGAACAGCTAAGGCCAAATCAAAGGAGGATGAGGCCAAGTATGGGGGGGTTAAATTCTGGCCCCTTTACGGACACTTCAAAGAAGGAGAAGAAGAGAGAAAATTTATCCTCTGGCCCTTCTTCATTAAAACCCATTATAGGGATGATACAGGAAATTTTGAAGACAAGGTCCTTTATTTCCCCTTTTACGGCAAAGAAAAGACAGATGCCTACGAAAAAACCATTTATTTATGGCCCTTCTTTCAGCGGATCTGTGGATACGATCCCTTTTATGAACAGATTGATGCCCCCTGGCCTTTCTACAGAAGTATAAGGGGCAAAGAGATCTCTGGAAAGAGATTCTGGCCCTTTTACGGCTATGTGAAAAAAGGGGATTCCATAGATTCCTTTCTTCTCTGGCCCCTTTACTTTTACAATGAAGGCAATTTCACCCACGGCAATTCCAGCTATTTTGAAAGGTCTCACCGCTTTTTACTTCTCTCAAAGGAAACAGAGACCTATGATAACTCTACCCAGAGCAGTAGAGAATTTAGATTCTGGCCCTTTTACTACTCCTACGAGGACTATAAAAGGGAGGTGAAGATTCACTATTTCCCTGCCCTTTTGCCCTTACACGATGAAGGGCTTGAGAGAAACTACGGAGCCCTTCTCAAGTTTTTTGAAAACTTTGAAAAAGGGGATTATCAATTTATAAAAATGCTCTGGGGACTTTACAGATATGAAAAAATAGCCTCCCGCGAGGTTCATGAACTGGCCTTTCTTTTAAGAGCAGTCAAAGATGAAGGAACAAATTATGTGGAATTTCTGGAAGGCCTCCTTGGGATGGGTAAAATTGACAAAAAACCAGTTTTCAGATTGCTCTTTATAAATATCCTTAATACCTCTCAGGATGATAAAAATGTGTCCCAAGATAGCAGTTTACCCAGGAACCTTTGATCCCATCACCAATGGCCATTTAGACCTGATTAAAAGGGCCCTACAGTTCTTTGATCGGATTATTGTGGCAATTGGAGAAAATCCCGTTAAAAGACCCCTTTTTAGCATTGAAGAAAGGCTCTTTATGGTAAGAAAGGCCTTAGAAGAATTAAATCTTTCTGAAAAGGTTGAGGTAGAAAGCTTTTCAGGATTACTGGTTGATTTTTCCAAAAAGAAGGGGGCCTGCGTAATCATAAGGGGCCTGAGGGCAGTTTCGGATTTTGAATATGAGATGCAACTTGCCCTGATGAATAGAAAACTCTCAAACTCTATTGATACCATCTTTCTCATGCCAAGCCTCCGCTACATCTTTCTCAGCTCATCTATTATTAAAGAGGCAGCCAGATTTGGGGGTAAGGTGGATGATCTCGTTCCAAGGGTTGTGGCAGAAAAATTAGCTGAAAAGTTCTCAGGGGTTCCTGCATAGATAAAACCTTTCCCCCTCACCGCGACCCTATCTCACTAAGTGAGAGGGAGAAGATGAAACAAATTTTCAGAAAGTCCCAAGGAAGTTGGATGATTTTGGAAGGATTTTGAACATGCTAATAAGATACCTCTTTCTTCAGATTAATATTATCCTTTTTGTACTTCTTTATTCCTCTAAGGCCCATTCTGAAAAGACCCTCTTTTATGAGATCTTTTATGGGCCTGTTAAACTGGGAGAAAGTAAGATCATTCTTAAATCGCAGGAATATTCGGCCATTGCCTATACCACCGGGGCTGGAAATGTCCTCTATCCCTATCAGGCAAAATGGACATCAAGCCTTAACCAGCACAATCAACCTCTGAAAAGTCTTATTCACTCTAAGGACCGCTTTAAAGAGCGTGAAAAAATCCTCTACTTTGATGAAAAAAACAAAAATATCCTTGTGGAGAAAAGGCTACCCAAACCCAAAAAAAAGACCTATTCTATAACCTTTCCGGTTTATGACGAATTAACAGCCTTTATTTATTCCTGGAACCTGAATTACCGAGAAAAAAATTCTCATGAGATCCCCCTCTACATAGACGGAGAAAGGCACCTTGCCCTTATCCATTCAAAGGGTTACACTACCTGCAAACTCGGCAATAGGACCTTGAGCTGTTTAGAAATTAGGGTCAACTTACCTGAAAAGAGTGAACTCCTGAAGAGGACCAGTGAAGTCACCTTTTTCCTGTCAGTAAATGAAAGGATTCCCTTAGAGATCCGAGGGAGGCTCCCAATCTTTGGTAACCTTGTTGCAAGGCTCAAAAACTATAGCGAACACTAAAATCTTAACTTTATAAAATCCTCCATTAGCCGCCTGATTTTTATAAACTCTTCGTGAGATCCACCCCTGTCAGGATGAGTGGCCAGGATCTTTTGTCTGAAAATCTTCAGGATCTCTTTTTTGGAACTGTTAACCAAAACCTCTACCGAGATCCCGAGGTGAAAGGCTAGTTCCTGATATAAAGAGACCTCCATCTGCTGATAGATTCGCGGGACCCTTCTCCAGGAAAGGGCATCAAAATACAGCCAGACATAACGGGATAGATAATTTCTCAAGACCTCTGCCTCGGTAAGGTCCATGCAATAGAAGGGATCCTTGGTTATTTCACAAAGGGTCCTTAAAAAGGCATCATCTCTTTCTTCAAGAGAATTGGCCCTCTGGATACCAAAAATGGCTATTAAATAACGAGATTTTTCTCTGAAATTAAGCCGATCCTCCATATCCCAGAGGAGATTTTCAATTTCATCCCTTGATTTATTTAGTAGTTTATTATAAAAGGGAAACTTTCTATTTATGACCCTCTGGGGTTCTCGGTGGTCAAGCTTGAGGGTAATTAATCTTATTCTATCAAACCAGTGAAACTCCTCTGGTTTGAGGCCTTGCTCAATTGAGGTCTTCCTTGTGGCCCTTCTATTCTGAGAAAAGATGACCCAGCGTTGGGCCTCTGGGGTCAAAAATCGTAAAAAAAGCTCCTCTAATTCAAATTGATCAGTCTTACAGCCAGATCTTGCCAGCTCCTCCTCTATATCAATGGAAAAGGAGACATCGCTATAGTAGGTTATGAATTCCTGAGGGTTCGTCCCAAGGTCAAAGAGGACCCTGCTCTTATAATAGGGGGATTCAAAATAGGATTCGCAGATCCTATAGGTGTAGCCAGTTGGGGCTATCCTTCGGCTGATATACATAAAAGGGGGCCTTTGCCCCCTTATCCTCCTTAGATCTCCTTTACTTCAATAGAACCTGTCGGGCAGACCTCAACACAGGTCATACATCCAAGACAGTCCTCTGCCCTTGCCACAACCGGCTTACCATCATCCCCCTTGTCATAAACCTGGGCAGGACAGGACTCAACACAGGTTCCGCAGGCATCACAGGTGTCATAATTCACAGTAATCTCAAACATATTACACCTCCTCCTATGTTTTTTTAAATTGTTCTGCCAAATCTAAAAATCTTTCAGCCCAATATTTTACACTAAAAATATGAATATGGGTATAGCTTGCAAGCAAATTTTTATAGGACACTCCATCCCTTCTCCCATCAAAGCCTGAGCCCTTTTCCAGCTCAAAAATAAACTTCATCCCCTCTTTTTCCCCCACCTCTTCAGGATAGGAATAATGGAACTCATGTCCTTTAATCAAAGTGTCTGTCTCAAAATAGGGATTCTGGTTTACTACCCTTGCCAGGACATATCCGTGTCCATGAGGTTTTTTATCAACATTATACTTAATAGGCAAAACTCCAGTCATTGGGAATTTTTTCCCTTGCCATTTAATCTCTTCACCAAGATACATTAAACCTCCACATTCGGCATAAACAGGCATGCCGGATTCAACTGCTCTTCTTACCTCTTTTCGCAATCCCACATTTTCTGCTAATCTTTCTGCCTGAATCTCCGGAAAACCTCCTCCAAGGTAAAGGGCATTAACCTCCGGGAGCTTATGATCCTTTAAGGAATTTATAAAAATTAACCTTGCTCCCAAGGATTCAAGGTATTCAAGATTTTCGGGATAATAGAATTGAAAGGCTGGATCCAGAAAAACCCCTACCCTTACCGCATACCTTGATTCAGATTCGGGCTGTTCTGGAATCTTGAGCTCTGGAACGGATTGGGCAAGGCTAAGAATGGTGTTTAGATCCAGGTTCTCCTTAAAACTGGCGTTCAGCTCTTCCAGGAAAGAGGCCTCTCTCTCCCAGGCAGTTATCAGACCAAGGTGTCTTTCCTTTACTGCATTCTTAAGGCGAGGTATCACCCCAAGGACAGGGACACCTGTATATCTCTCAATGGCTGATCGGATAATGTTTTCATGGCGGGCTCTGACAATGTGATTTAAAACCACCCCTTTTATCTGGACCTCTGGATCAAACTCCAGAAACCCCTTTAAGAGAGCTGCCATACTTCGGGTGGCCTTAGTGCAATCAAGAACAAGAATAACCGGGGCATTAAGTAGCTTAGCCAGACTGGCTGTGCTACAGGAACCCTCAACATCTAACCCGTCAAAGAGACCTCTATTACCTTCAATTATAGCGATATCTGAGGTCCTGGCTCCTCGGTAAAAGGAATAAAGATTAAGCTCTTCGCTAAAGAGAAAGAGGTCTAAATTTCTGCAGGGTGCTACAGCCACCTTCCCCAACCAGCCCGCATCAATATAATCAGGCCCTTTTTTAAACGGGGCAACCTTAATTCCCTTTGATTTTATATAATGGATCAATCCAAGGGTGAAAACTGTTTTGCCCGCACCACCCTTGGGGGCTGATATACATATTCTGGGGATTTGAAAGGAATTAGACATATTATTGACTAATAAATTAAGACAATTTAGAAAAAATAAAAGGGGCCAATCGGCCCCTTTAAAATTTATTTTTTGATCTTTATGGCCAGTTCCTTGGACTGAAAGACAGAAACTGTAATTTTATACAAGAGGGTTATCACTATGAGACCAATTGACCATACCCCAGCTTGAACCAGAAACTCAGGCAAAGCTGGGAAATAGGGAGTTACCGTTTCAAATACATTGGGGGTAAATCCTCCTATCATAAGTAGTAGCCCTTTTTCCATCCAGGTTGAAAGAAAAATGGACAGGCATCCAAGCACAAGAGGGGTCTCTTTTTTTCTGGCCGAAGGTATCAAAAGAATGACCAAACCAACCACAGCAAGGATTAAAGATCCCCACATAGCCCAGGCCCACTCAGCATGCCCTTCATAGCCAAAGAGGAGATAAAGGAAAGGGGCCTTATGGCTATGGATACCACTATAAAAGGCTGTAAACACCTCAAATCCCAAAAAAAGTAAATTAATGATAAAGGCATAAACTATGGTTTTGGCTATGCTCTGGATAGCCTTTTCTCCCACATCAAATTTGGTTAACTTTTTTACAAGGACTGCCAGGATTATCAAAAAGGCTGGACCTGCTGAAAAGGCTGAGGCAAGAAATCTCGGAGCCATAATAGCTGTTAGCCAGTAATGCCTACCAGGCAACCCCTGAAGCAAAAAGGCCGTAACTATGTGAATACTTGGACCCCAGATAATAGCCCAATAAATAAAGGGCTTTACCCAGGAAGGATAAGGAGCCTCCTTATAATAGGAGTGAAGAACACTCCATCCGCAGAGAAGATTAAGAAATAGATAGGTAGATAATACCACAAGGTCCCAAAAAATAAGGGAATTAGGGGTTGGATACAATAAAACATTCATAACCCTTGTTGGTTGCCCCATAACCACAAAAACAGATAGCATGGCGATCATAACTGCACCAACTGCTAAAAATTCTGCAAGGATGGTAATCTTGGCATACTCTTTATAGTTGTGGAGGTAATAGGGGATAACAATGGTAACAGCTGAGGCAGCTACTCCGACAAAAAAGGCAAGTTGACCGATCTGGAACCCCCAGGTGAGATCCCGATGGAGCCCTGTGGCAACCCCTGCACCGTAATGATGTTCATATTGCCAGCACAAAAAACCAATCCCAACTAAGGATGCCAGAAATAAAAGCCATACCCAGTATTTTATGCCACCCTTTAAGGCCTTTTCAATCATCTTCCTTCCCCCTGCTCTTAAATTATGTAAAACACCTTAGGTCTGGTAGTTAATTCTGGTTTTCTGACTATGACAATATTTTCAGAGATAACCTTCCTCACCTCGGAGGCTGGATCATTCAGATTTCCAAAAAACATCTTCCCCTGAGAGGCCTCAACACAATAAGGCAATTTTCCTTCATCCAAACGATGATAACAAAAGATACACTTTTCTACTACACCGAGGGTCCGAGTGGGAAATTCGGGGTTATAGCTCTGCAGATATTCTCTGGGTGGATAAAAATTGTAGTTTCTGCTCCCATAGGGACAGGCAGCCATGCAGAACTTACATCCTATACAGCGATGCATATCCTGCATAACGATCCCATCCTCCCTCTTAAAGGTTGCCTGAACCGGACAAACCCTCACACAGGGGGGGTCATCGCAGTGGTTACAGAGCAGTAAAAAATTCCTCTTTTTTACATCTTCACTTATAAAGGTTGTCTCAGTTGTAGGGAACCCTCTTTGAAAGGTATCCTTCCATATCCACTTTACAGCTCTATCCTTGTCAGGAATATTTGGCACATTATGGGCCTGGTGACAGGCCTTAATTACCTGTTCAAAATCCTGATCACTTTTAAAGGCCCTGGTATCAATAGCCATAGCCCATTTAGTGGCCTTTTTATCTGAGGCCTTATCCAGGCTCTCTAAGATCTCAGAACCTCTCCCGACTACAAAGCCACCACCGACAGAAAGCAGGGTTCCTGCTAAAGTATATCCGGCTAATCTCAAAAATTCCCTTCTTTTTAGACTCATTTTTTAACCTCCTCTGGTGCAATATGACATCTCCAGCAATCTGGATGGGTTACAACCACTTGATGGCATCTATCACAAAACTTTTCTTTATTGCTATGACATTTCATACAGGTTCTCTGAAGGCTCATTATATAAAGCTTACCCTCTTTATTAATGTGATAGACCTTTCCTTCTCTTACCTTTTGCGTCCTCCATTTATGGAGTAACTGCATGTGATAAGCCTTCATATAGGCAGTATCTTCTACACACTTTTGTTCATCTTTCGGAAGCTCTGGTTTAGGAAGGGCCTCAACCTTTCCAAAATTTAACCAGAAGGGTATGGAAAAAAATACGACAAAAACAATAATTCCTATCAATACCTTGCCCGCATTATACATGACCTATACCTCCTCTTCCATACCTTTTAGTGGTCTGTATCTGAGGTCTGTTGTCCTTTTCTTTTCCCCCTCCATGATGAGAGCATTTCCAACCAGCTCATGCACACCGGCGATTTCAACTCCTGGAATCCAGTAATTCATAAGAGTGGGTAAGACAGCCCTATCTATGGCACATATACAGGCCATGGTATTTACACCATATTTCTGATTAACATATTGCACAGCATTGGCCCTGGGAAAACCACCCCTCATTCTCATTTCCATATATTCATCAGCATTTAATCCAGATCCACTTCCGCAGCAAAAGGTCTTTTCCCGGATGGTATTTTCAGGCATCTCCACGAAGTTATTGCAAACATTTTTTAATATAAATCTTGGTTCTTCAAAAATACCCATACCCCTTGAGGTATTACAGGAATCATGGAAAGTAACAATCATGTGATCATTTCTGGATGGGTCAAATTTAAGTTTTCCATGGGCAATAAGATCGGCTGTAAATTCACAAATGTGCACGATCTTGTTGTCCTTAGCATGTTCAAAGACAGTGCCTGTTATAGGAGATCTCGGCACATCCATATAATTAAAGGGGCCAAACCAGGTGTTGTGAAACTGATGCCAGACCCTCCACATGTGTCCACATTCTCCACCAAGGATCCATCTGACCTTGAGCCTTTTAGCCTCTTCGTAAATCTTACCATGGAGCTTCTTGGCAAGTTCAAAGGCATTGAAAAATCCAAAATTACCTCCCTCTGAGGCATAGGTGCTGATGGTATAATCAAGCCCTATGTGGTGAAAGAGAAGGACATAACCCATAAAGGTGTAAATACCAGGGTCAGCAAAAAAGTCGGCTGAAGGGGTCACAAAAAGGATTTCTGCTCCCTTTTTGTTTATGGGAACCTCTATGTTGAGACCGGTAATCTCAGCTATGTCTCCAAGGAGAAACTCAATGTTTTCTTTTATGGTGTGGGGTTGAAGCCCAATGTGATTCCCCACAAAGTGAGAAAATCGCACAGGCTTCATGGCCCAGTCTGTGGCTATACCAAGCTCATGCAAAAGGTCTCTCATTATCATGGTGACTTCAGCGGTATCAATCCCATAGGGACAAAAGACGGAACACCTTCTGCACTCTGTGCACTGATAAAAATAGTAAAACCATTCTTTTAGGACCTCCTCCGTAAGCGGACGAGCTCCAGCCAACCTTCCAAAGAGCTTGCCAAAAAAGGAAAATTCTCCCTTAATAATGGACCTTATGAGCTCAGCCCTTAAAACAGGCATATTTTTGGGATCCCCTGATCCTAAAAAGTAATGACATTTGTCTGCACAGGCCCCGCATCTTACGCAGATGTCCATAAAAAGTTTAAAGGATCTGAATCTCTCCATCCGATCCCGAATTCCCTTTAAAATTCTCTCTTTCCAGTCATCAGGTAGAGGCCATTTCTCATCATAGGGCTGCCATTTCCCCAGATTTGGTCTTCCGAGATCCTCCATGACCTGGGGTTCAACGGCATAACAGTATCTGCCGGGCTTAAACTCTGGTTTAATATCCATCCAGTGTTTATCCGGGGTTTTATGTAAATCCAGGTCCTTGAGTAGTTCGTCTGGTTTGGGAAGTTTACTCATTTTTTTACCTCCTCCTTAGGCCTGCTTTTGGGTTTCTTTACACCATTCGTCATCAATGGGAATTCCTGATTCCTCCATTACATCTCTAAACTTTTCCTGCCATTCGCAGTAAGTGGTATATTTTACCGGGTAATCCCAGGGATTAACATGGCGTCTCATCCTATTGTCATTGGCCATGTTTCTGGTGGGGCTGAAAAAGACACCCACCATGTGCACAAGCTTGCTAAAGGGAAAATAGGCAGCTAAGGAACTCACCAGAAAGAGATGGATGTAAAAGAGAAGGCTCAGTTTCCCCTCGGGTAAGGCTGGTTTAAAGGTTGCCAGCCCGTAGGCAAGTTGTTTTATGGCATAGATATCTGGCTTAATAAAAAGTCTCATCAGCACACCAGTTCCGGCAATGGTAATAATTAATAGAAGGGGAAAGTAATCCGAAGCATGAGAAAGATAGTTGATCTTGGCATCAAGGAGTCTCCTCAAGAGAAGAAAGCCAAGACCCGCAAGAATCAATACATCCGTGAGATAAACCGGAGGTAATCCGATCTGAAAGAAACTATCCACAAAGTCAATATTTGCTATAACCTTGGGAACGGGATAAACAAAAAACCTGAGATGCCTGATCAGGATTACTAAGAAAGACAGATGAAAAAGGATGGCCCCAAGCCAGAGCCATTTGGCTGAACCATAAATCAGCCTTTTACCATTAAAATCAGCCCTCAAATTCCTGAAAAGGGATCTAAAAAGGAAGACCTCAAAGAACATTCTGAGATAGACCTCCCAGCAGGAACTGGGGGCCTCAAGCCTGCTTCTCTTGATCCAGGGAAGACTCTGCTGTTGTCCACAAGTGGTAGGAATCTTAAAGGGTTGGGGTGAACGGGCCCAATTAATCATGCGATAGATTAGACCAAAAAAGAAAAGGGCAAACCCCAGATAGGGGATAAAGATGGCAAAAAGGCCCTTTAGCCCTAAAACTCCTACCCCTATCACGGGAACAAGGATTAAAATGGCAAGGACGATGAGACTAAATATTAGATTCATAAGCCACTCCCCTCACTTAATGTTTTTTAATAGTCTCCATAGGAGAAGAGTTTTCTTGCTCAAGCTCTGCAATAAAACCAGCCCTTTTTAATAAAAGAAAATTATTTCTCTTAAACTCATCCAGACGGATCTCAAATAATCTCTCACGATACCTTTGATAGAAGTCAAGGTATCTAATCAAAAGAGAGTTTATTTTATCCTCAAGCCTTAAGAAGTCTTCAAGGCCAAACTTTTTCAAGATCTCTTCACCAAAATTTTCACGGATAATTTTCTTTAGATCCAAAAAAAATTTCACAGCCTTTGAGGGCACGACCTCTTGAACCGCCCTTATCTGGGCCAATTTTTCAAGATGGGGATCAAGGGAACTCCAGTCAAATTCCCCCCAAATTCCCTCAAGGATGCCTTTAAAACTCTCCTCAACATGATAGGCAAAGGGATTGGTAAACTGATCTACCTCACGCTTGAAATAAACGGAACTCTCACCAAAGCCTTCCCAGAAAAGATCCAACCAGTGCCGATAGATAAAATTCTTTCGTTCTCTTAGATAACTCCAGAGATCCAAACTTGGTCCCCCTCCTTATCTGAGGGATTTTTTAAAAAATAATTTAAAAGTCAAGAGCAGAAATTGTCAATCCTTAGAAAATAAATAAAATTTAGGCCTTGAAAGATAAAAATTTTTGAGATTTTCAAAGAATTTTTCCTTCTTATGCAAAAAGCCTCGGTAATCTCTTCAAAAGTTCAGCCTTTTCAGAGGCGGAAAGAGAGGTTTTACAGAGGATTTCTTCAAGCTCAGCTATGGTATTTTCGTAGATTCTACGATCCACCCTGTAAGGATAGCCATCTTTGCCACCATGGGCATAGGCATAGTGAACAGGGTCAAGGCGCGAGGCCTTAGCATCATATATAAGCTCGGCTGTCAAGGTAAGGGCCCTTAAGGCCTTAGCCCCAAGCCCCTGGGTTAAAAGAAGGTCCTTAAAGTCCTGGGGTGGATTGACATAGGTTTTTTCCCAGATCTTGGGTAATACATTAACGGGAACATCTTCATAACCTAAGGGGTGAGCCCTTTTGAAGAAGAGTTTCTCTGCTGACCCTATCTCCCTCAGTATATGGGGCAGTTTTTCCTTGAGCATCTGGAGCATGTAAAACCTCAGTTCCTTACTCTTTGAGGAGACAAGATTTAAAACCTCTTCTCTTTTTAAGGCGGAGACAATACCGGTATGGGGATCTGAAAAAAGGTCCCTACCCTCTTCACTGCACCAGTGGTATCTTCTGGCATAATGGGATACTTCATCCATCCCCTGCTGAATAACCGCCCAGGAGCCATCTTCAGTGAAAATAAAGATGTGAAAATAGAGGTTAAAGCCATCCTGAAGGGCATTATTGTCAATTCTTGCAATCAACTTGCTCAGGGTTATGTATTTAAAGGCCTCCTCTTTAAGGGCCGCTTTCTCTCCCCAGAATTCTATCTCCTTCGGGGTAGACAAAGCCCTTTTGCCTTTTCCTCCGCAGATATAGAACCTTAGCTCCTTAAAGTGCGGTTCAAGCCCGGCTTTTATGGCCCCACAAAGGGTCGTGGTAAGTCCGGAAGAGTGCCAGTCAAAGCCAAGAAGACACCCTAAGGCCTGAAACCAGTATGGATCCGAAAGTCTTTTTAGGAGCTCCTTTTGTCCAAACTCTTGATAGATTATTAACAATATGGCCCTACTCAGCCTTTTCATTTTATCAAAAAGCCAGGCCGGGCACTTCCCGGTATGTAGAGGGAGATCAACTACTGCCCTTCTGAGCATCCTATTTCCTCAAGGCCTTTTTGTATGTCCTTCAAAATCCTTTCCAGAGTGTTTTCTGGATCCTCAGCCTCTCTTATGGGCCTTCCAATAACCAGATAATCTGCTCCTTTTCTGATAGCCTCATAGGGAGTTGCAGTCCTTTGCTGATCGTCCTTAGAAGAGGATTCCAATCTGATCCCCGGGACAACGGTTATAAGCTGAGGAAAGGCCTCTTTTAACAGGGATACCTCACGCGCTGAAGCGACAAGCCCATCGCAACCGGTTGCCCTGGCAAGAAAGGCAAGCCTGAGAACAAGGTCCTCAAGATTAGTAATTAGCTCTCCGTTGAAACCAAGTTCAAGCAGGTCTGCCTTATCCAAAGAGGTTAGGATAGTGACCCCGAGTATCTTTAGACCTCCCTCAGCAGATTTTACCGCTGATTCCAGAGCCTTTCGGCCAGAGAGGATGTGCACTGTCAGAAAATCTACTCCCAGTGAGCTTGCAGACCTTACCGCCCCTGCCATGGTATTGGGTATGTCCTGCAATTTCAAATCCAGAAATATTTGGGCCTTACTTCTCTTTTTGACTTCCTCAACAGCCCTCGGACCTTCCTTGGTAAAGAGTTCAAGGCCAATTTTAAACACCCCCACATAGGAAGACAGCCTTTCAACCCATAAAAGGGCCTCATTAAGATCCTGAAAATCAAGAGGAAAGATTATCTTCTTCCTTGGTTCTATCATTGCTAAGCTCCTGGATGCTGTGCAGGAATTCACCTACATCCTGAAAGTCCTTATAAACTGAGGCAAAACGAATGTAAGCCACTTTATCCCATTTCTTCAAGGCCTCCATAACCCTTTCTCCAAGAAAACTTGCGGGGACCTCTCTTTCTCCCCTCTGAATGAGGTCAAGCTCAAGTTCATTAATAAAGGCCTTTATGGTCTCCTCGCTGATAGGCCTTTTGTGACAGGCCTTGCGGATTCCAGACAAAAGCTTTTCCCGTCGGTAAGGTTCTCTCCTTCCATCTTTTTTCACAATCACGATATCAAGCTCCAGTTTTTCGTAGGTGGTAAATCTATACCCACATTTAAGGCACTCTCTCCTCCTTCTGATGGTAAAGCCGTCTTCAATAATCCGGGAATCAATGACCCTGGTTTCAGGCTCTTTACACTTGGGACACTTCATTACCTTATAATTATGCCTTATTTTTTGTCAAAAGTAAAGCAGAGGCAGTTGGAAAATTAAGAAAATGAGTTCTTTAACAGTCTCTCCCCATGCCAAGACTTTTTATTTTTAAAAATGAGCCTATATTAATGATAATGCAAAAAGAGGCCCTATTCACTGAAACCCCTACGATTGAAGAAAAATTCTATTATACCGTTAAGGAGGTCTCTCAGAACATAAAGAGCCTTCTGGACAAAAATTTTCCATATCTCTGGATAGAGGGAGAGATCTCCAGCTTAAGGCACAGCCACAACGGAAATATTTATCTTAATCTGATGGATGAGGAGGCCACTCTTAAAGGGATAATCTTTAAGGAGCAGAGACCATCCATAGCTTCAGAGGTCCTGAGAGAGGGTCTAAAGGTCCTTGCCTATGGGAAACTCACCCTTTTTCCCAGATCTGGTGAAATCTTCTTTATCATCCGTAGGCTTGATCCCCTGGGGATAGGACTACTCCAGCTCAAAAAGGAATATTTGCTAAAGAAGTATCAGCACCTTTTTGCCCCGGAGCTTAAAAAAAGTCTTCCCCCCTTTCCCCAAAAGATCGCTCTTATCACCTCTCTTTTTGGGGCAGCCCTTCAGGACTTTATCAAGGTTGGTAAGGCCCGCTGGGGAGCCCATATCCTCATCTATCCTGTGAAGGTTCAGGGGGAAGGAGCTCACCTTGAGATTGTGAAGGCCATTGAGGATTTAAATACCCACTTTCCGGAGCTGGATTTGATTGTCATTACCCGAGGAGGAGGATCTACAGAAGACCTTGCCCCTTTTTATACCGAGGAGTTAATCCTGAGTATCTTTAATTCCCGGATTCCCATTGTCTCAGCGGTGGGGCATGAAATTGATCTAACCCTTTGCGATCTTGCTGCTGACAGGAGGTCCCCAACACCCTCAGCTGCAGCCCAGGAGGTGCTTCCGGACAAAAAAGAACTCCTGGAACGCTTAGCCATACTTAAGAAAAAGCTTACCCACCTCCTTGACCTCAGGCTTACTACCTTGGAGAGGGTTCTTAAGACCCATCAGGTGTCCCTTCAGGAGAAAAATCCCCTCCTGCTTTTATCAAAGACCGAAAACCTCCTGAAGGATTATCCCTTGAGACTCTATCAGAAAATATCCACCCTCCTGCAATCAAAGGAGGGGCACTTGCTGTCATTAAAAAGAGGGATTGAAAGCCGATCTCCAGAGGCCTTGATTGCCCTTAAGGAGGAAAGACTCAAAGGTCTCAAAAAGCTCCTTTTTTCACTTTCTCCTTACAATGTCCTTGAAAGGGGCTATAGTATTGTGAAAACCCTGCCTGATGGGAAAATTGTCAGGTCTGCAGAGGAGGTTACCCCGGAAGCCTCTCTTGAAATTATCCTGTCCAAGGGCAAAATTTATGCAAGGGTCTTGAGGGTGGAAGAATGAAGAATGCCAATTCAGAGCAACCTTCCTTTGAAGAGGCCCTGAGGAGGCTTGAAGAGATCCTCAGGAAACTTGATCAGAAGGATCTCTCCCTTGAACAGGCCCTCTCTCTTTACGAAGAGGGAATAAGGCTTGTTCACCTCTGTGAAAGCCGACTTAAAGAGGCAAGACTTAAAGTAGAGGTTATTCTAAAAGAAAGAGAAGGATTCCTCACAGAAGACCTGGAATCAGCCAGGCAAAGGCTAAAAAATGGATGATTTCAACAGACTTAAAGAATACTTAGATAAGAGGCGCAGGCAGGTTGAAGAAACCTTAGAGGCCCTGTTTCCCAGGGGGGATGCACCTGGGGAGAGGGTGTTTTCTGCCTCTTACTACAGCCTCTCTGCAGGGGGAAAAAGGCTCCGTCCCATCCTTTGTCTTATGGGCTATGAGCTTGGGAACAAAGAGGCCGAAGAGATCTTGCCCTTTGCCTGCGGTATTGAATGTATCCATACCTATTCCCTTATCCACGATGATCTTCCCTGTATGGACAATGATGACCTGAGAAGGGGTAAACCTGCCTGTCATAAGGCCTTTGATGAGGCAACAGCCATTTTAGCCGGAGATGGACTTCAGGCCTTGGCCTATGAATGGTTTACTCATCCTCAAGTGGTAAAAAAAGTTAGGCCCACGGCCCTTTTAAGGGCTATCCATCTTATTGCCAGGGCCTCTGGTCTGCAGGGAATGGTTGGGGGGCAGATGGCAGACCTCCTCTCCGAGGGTAAAAGGGGCAATCAAAAATTATTGAGATGGATCCATGAACACAAGACTGTGGCCCTCATAGAGGCCTCCCTTGTAAGTGGAGCCCTCCTTGCTGGTATCCCTTCAAGAACCATCCAGATTTTATCCAGATTTGGTAAAAAATTGGGGCTCCTCTTTCAGATAACCGATGATCTCTTAGATCTCATCGGAGATGAGACCAAGATGGGAAAACCTGCCAAATCTGACCTCAAAAAGGGGAAACTTACCTATCCTTCTCTTTTTGGTCTGGAAAAAACGAAAGGGCTTGCTGAAAAGACTGCAAAAGAGGCTATAGAATCCTTAGAGGTCCTGGAAGAAAAGGGAGAGCTTCTCAAGGCCTTAACCCGGTATCTCCTGCAGAGGATAAGCTGAAATGAGCCTCCTTGCCAGGATAAATGGTCCTGAGGATCTAAAAAAATTAAAGACCTCTCAGCTCAAGCTTTTAGCAGAGGAGATCAGAAAACTCATCTTAGAGGTAGTCTCCCAAAAGGGAGGACATCTTGCACCTAACTTAGGGGTTGTGGAACTTACCCTTGCCCTTCATTATGTATTTGATACACCGAAGGATAAGATTATTTGGGATGTGGGACATCAGTGCTACACCCATAAGATTATTACCGGAAGAAGGGAGGCCTTTAAGACCCTAAGGACCTTTCAGGGGTTAGCTGGCTTTCCCAAGAGGGCCGAAAGCCCCTATGATGTGCTTGATACAGGACACAGCAGCACATCAGTCTCTGCCGGTCTCGGGATGGCAGTTGCCAGAAGACTGAAAGGCGAGGGAGGCAAAATCGTTGTAGTCATTGGAGATGGCTCCATAACAGCAGGAATGGCCTTTGAGGCCCTCAATAATGCCGGCTATCTCAAAGAAGACCTTCTCATCATCCTCAATGACAATGAGATGTCCATCTCTCCCAATGTAGGGGCCTTATCAAGCTTTGTCTCCAAGAGGATGACCGGAAACCTTGTGCGTTTTATTAAAAAGGAGATGGAAAAGATAGTTCCAAAGTTCCCCGGTGGAGATAACCTCCTTCACATCTTCAAAAAGGGTGAAGACCTCTTAAAAATGGCTGTAACACCTGGGGCCCTTTTCACGGCGTTAAACTTTGAATATATAGGTCCTGTGGATGGCCATGACCTTGATACCCTGATAGAGATCCTCAAAAATCTGAAGGAACTCAAAGGCCCACTACTCTTTCATGTGCTTACCAAAAAAGGGAAAGGATATCCTCCAGCTGAAGCCGATCCTGAGACCTTTCACGGGATAGGGCCTTTCAATCTTGAGACAGGAAGACCCATTAAAACCGAAGGTGCTCCCCCTACTTATACCGAGGTCTTTGGAGATACCTTGATAGAACTTGCAGAAATTGAGCCAAGACTTATTGCCATAACTGCAGCCATGAAATCAGGAACAGGCTTAAAAGGGTTTGCCCAGAAATTTCCAGAGAGATTCTTTGATGTGGGGATCTGTGAACAACATGCCGTTACCTTTGCAGCAGGCCTTGCCTTAGAGGGCTTCATACCTGTGTGTGCCATTTATTCTACCTTTTTGCAAAGGGCCTATGATCAGATCATCCATGATGTGGCCCTGAATAAGGCCAAGGTGATCTTTGCCATTGATAGGGCGGGTCTGGTGGGAGAAGACGGGCCCACCCATCACGGGGCCTTTGACCTTTCCTTTCTAAGAGCAGTTCCGAATTTAATTATCTGTGCCCCAAAGGATGAAAAGGAACTAAGAGACCTACTCTTCAGTGCCCTTAAATATGAGGGGCCCTGTGCCATCAGATATCCAAGAGGAGCAGCCATAGGGGTTGAAATGGACAAGACCTTTGAATACATTCCACCCGGGAAGGGAGAACTTCTTAAGGATGGGAAAGACGGCGTTATCTTTTCAATTGGAAGCATGTGCTACCCAGCCTTAAAGGCAGGCCTTGAGTTAGAAAAAAAAGGATTATCTGTGGCTGTCATCAATGTGAGATTTTTGAAACCTTTAGATCGGGAGCTCCTTCGGGAATACGCTCAAAGGACAAGTAGGGTCTTAGTCGTGGAAGAGAACTCCATCTATGGAGGCCTTGGCTCAGCCCTGGCTGAGCTTATTCTTGAAGAGGGCTTAGAGGTTAAATTTGCCCATTTGGGGCTTCCTGATCAATTCATTGAACAGGGAGACCTTAAAACCTTAAGAGAAAAATACGGGCTTTCCCCAGAGAAAATTGTAGAAAAATTCGTCAATTTAGTTGAAAAGGCCTGACCTTTTTGTCAGCTTAGCCCCTACAGGCCTTGATATACTTTATGAACTTAAAGGGTATCTTTTTTGCTTAGAAATTTTTGCCATGGTAAAAAAGATAATTTTTGGTATCTTTTTCTTTTATATTTTTTTAGGAATAATTTTAGCTGAAAACTCTTCCAAAGTCCCTGCCAAAGCCCAAAGGGATTCAAATCTCTTTTGCACAAAGATTTCCCCCTCTAATCCGGTCTGTCAGAGGTGGTTTGAAATCAAACAAAAAAGACTTGAGGTTAAAAGCACGATCTATAGAGATATTAAAGATTTCTGTGACAAAAACCCCAAAGAGAGATTTTGTAAAGGGAGTTCCAAACGCGATATCTTTAGCTTTTGCACAAAAATTTCACCTCAAAATCCCAACTGCCAGCTCTGGCAGGAGTTAAAACAGGCTGAGCTTGAAACCAAAGGGCTACTTTCTGATGAGATCAAAAGGTTCTGTCAGAACTATCCAGAAAATTCCTTTTGCAAGTAAACTTCAGCCCTTGCTACAACCTCTAAAACAAAATCCCAAACCTTTTGGCCTTATGCCCTCCCTTGATGTTTTTTAATTTTAGATTTAATATTAAATTATATGAGAGAAGGTCAGGTTACCCTTAGTAAGATTTTGGATCAGATTCAGAGCTATTTGCCGGGTGTAAATACCAGGCTTGTGGAAAGGGCCTACGAATGGGCAGCCAAACTCCACGACGGTCAGCTTAGAAAATCCGGGGAACCTTATCTGGCCCATCCAATGGAAGTCGCCTATATCCTTGCCCAGATGAAACTTGACCTTCCAACCATTGCAGCTGGATTCCTTCACGATGTGGTGGAGGATTGTCAGATCCCCCTTGAACAGATTGAAAAGGAATTTGGTAAAGATGTAGCTACCATTGTTGAGGGGGTAACTAAACTCAAGAATCTACCCGGCTACTCTGATAAGATTACCAAACAGGCGGAAAATCTTAGAAAAATCCTGCTTGCCATGGCCAAAGACCTCAGGGTCATTTTGGTAAAGCTAGCCGACAGGCTTCACAACATGCGGACCCTCAGGTCCATGCCAGAGCACAAACAAAAAAGAATCGCTCGAGAAACCCTTGAAATCTATGCCCCCCTTGCTGGAAGGCTTGGTATAGACTGGGTGAAAACCGAACTGGAGGATCTTTCCTTTCAATATCTCTACCCTGAAGATTATGAAAAACTCAAAAGAGAGGTAGAAAAAAGGATAAAAGAGGCTACAGACTTTGTTGAAAAGGTCAAAGGACTCTTGGAGGAACTCCTGGAAAAAAATCACATCCAGGGCAAGGTCCTGGGGAGAGTAAAACATCTCTACAGTGTTTATCGTAAACTCCAAAAATACAACCTAACCATCAATGATCTTGATCAAATTTATGACCTGATAGGTTTCAGAGTAATTGTTAATACCATAGAAGAGTGTTATAAGACCCTGGGGCTTGTGCATGCCCTCTGGAAACCTGTTCCAGGAAGATTTAAAGATTATATCAGTCTCCCTAAACCCAATATGTATCAAAGCCTTCATACTACAGTTATAGGACCTGAGGGGAAAAAGATAGAGATTCAAATCCGCACCGAATATATGGATAAGATTGCTAATGAAGGAATTGCAGCCCATTTTTTGTATAAAGAAGGCGCAGCCGTTGATTCCTCAAAGTATAAACAATTTGAGTGGATTGCCAAACTTATTGAACTTCAGAAAGAACTCAAGCATCCCCGGGAGTTTCTGGAATCCCTGAAGCTTGACCTCTTTCCGGAGGAGATCTATGTCTTCACTCCCAAAGGGGATGTGGTGGTTTTACCTGTTGGTTCCACTCCGGTAGATTTTGCCTATAGCATTCATACAGAGGTTGGACATCGCTGTGTAAGGGCCTATGTCAATGAAAAACTCGTTCCCCTGGATTACAAACTTGAGACCGGGGATATAGTTCGCGTTGAGACTTCACCTCATCAAAAACCAAGCCGGGACTGGCTGAAATTTGTAAAAACCAGCCGGGCTCGCTCGCGCATTAAACAATGGTTCAAACAGGAAGAAAGGGAAAGAGAGATCGCCCTTGGGAAGGAACTTTTGTTAAGGGACCTCAAAAAATACAACCTTACCCTGAATGAATTCCAAAGGGAACCCCTTTTTACAGAGTTATTGCAGAAACTTGGATTAAAATCGGTAGAGGAGTTGTTCATCCTCCTTGGCACTGGGAAAATCAGCTCTAAGCAAATCCTTAAGGTTTATGGTGAACTGAATAAGGGATTCCCCAAGTTAGAAGAAACCCCGCATGAGGTCATAAGCTATCATAAGGCTGGAGAAACCAAGATACCGGAGATAAAACCAGGGCTTAGTCTGGTGGCAGATGGATCCTCTGATCTTCTCTTTCATTTAGCCCAGTGCTGCAGACCCATTCCCGGTGATGAGGTTGTTGGCTATATTACCCGAGGGAAAGGTATCTCTGTACATCGCACAGATTGTCCCAACTTAGCTGACCTTGATCCAGAAAGGATCCTTGAGGTTAAGTGGGAAAAACCGGATGGGAAGGTCTATCCTGCCCATCTCTATGTGGTATCTCTGGATAGAAAGGGACTTCTGGCAAGTGTCTCCTCCGCTATTGCCAGTGCGGAAGGTAATATCCTCAAGGCAGAGGTCAAAACCACTCCTGATAAAAAGGCCTTTTTTGAAATCTATGTAGAGGTCTCAGACAAAGGTCACTTAGACAGAGTTATAGCTAATATAAGCAAGGTAGAGGGCGTCCTGAAGGTAGAAAGAAAACTTGTTTAGCTAACGGCCTTTTGAATCTTTCCACCCTTGATACAACGGGTGCAGACCTTCATCCTCTTCACCTGGCCATTGGGGAGCTTTACCCTTATACTCTGAATATTGGGATACCACCAGCGGCTGGCTCTTTTATTGGAGTGACTGACCTTATTCCCACAGGTCGGTTTTTTTCCGCAGACCTCACAAATCTTGGACATGCTATACCCCTCCTTTTCCTTTTGGGCAAAATTTAATATATTTCTTTAAAAATGCAAGCATGTGTATAAGTCCACTGGATTTTAGACTTTGTGAGTAGGCGCAGGACCTTTAGCCCGCGTTAAAAGCCTCCTCCGATCTGAAAATTAACATTGGAGCTATCCTCTCCGGGCTTTTTGTCAATATTGTAGCCCCATTCAATCCTTAGAGGACCAAGAGGAGAAAACCATCTTATACCAAGGCCTACGCTCTTTCGGATTTCAGAGGAACTAAACTTGTATTTTTCACTCCACACTGAACCCATATCGTAAAAGATAACGCCATTAAGATTGATACTTTTTATTAAAGGAAAGATGCTTTCTCCCTGGAAATAAAACATCCTGGTTCCACCGATTCTTTCCTTGGTTTCTGGATCAATAGGGGAGATGTCTCCAAATTTATAGCCTCTAACCGAGGATAACCCTCCCAGAAAGAATCTCTCAAATACAGGAACCTTTTTTCCAGACCCCTCTGTGATATAACCATAACCAAAGACTAAATGCCCTGTGAGATTTTTTATCGGGAAATAGACCTGATGTTCTCCAGTAAACTTGACAAATCTGCTATCACCCCCCAGAAAACCCCCTGCATAGCTGAGTCCCAATTCGTGATACCAGCCTTTGTTGGGGAGAAAGAAGCGGTTTCTTGAATCATAAACTGCACCAAGCTCAAAGGCGCTGGTCACATGGATATCTTGAGATTCTCTAATATAAATAGAGGCATTATTTACTACATCTTTGAGTTTGGAATCATCGTACCGGTAACCTAAATAAGCAGAAAACTCAGGGGTAAAGACATAGCCGAGCTTAAGGGATCCCCCTGTGCTATCCTTGGTAAAATCGTCATACTCAGTTTCGTAATTATAGAGAGACCAGCCTAAGGAATAGCGGGTATCCCTGAAGTAGGGATCAAAAAAGTTTAGAGAGTAGCGCGTGCTTCTGGAACCAATTTTGGCTGAAATACTCACCTTTTGTCCTTTCCCCAGCCAGTTTCTCTGGGTGATCTCCGATACAAACATTAGTTTTTCGCTGGAACTGTAAGCCGCACCTATGCTAAAGGATCCTGTGAGGGCCTCCTTTACCTTTACCTTCAGATTCAGATCCTCCTCTTTTACCCCCTTTTCCTTTTCAATCTTCACATCCTCAAAGTAACCAAGCCTCCTCAACCTCTCTTCACTCTTTTCAAGTCTCTTGCCTGAATAGGGCCAGCCCTCTGCGAGCAGGATTTCCCTGCGAATCACCTTGTCCCTGGTCTTGGTATTTCCTTCTATATCTATGCGATTTATATAAACCACAGGGCCCTTATCCACCTTGAAGCTTACCTTTAGAAGATTCCCCTCGGGAAGCCTTTCAAAATTTGTCTCCACCTTGGCATAGGCATAGCCAAAGTCAGAAAAAAGGTGGGTAAGCACCACCTCATCCTCTTTGAGTTCTCCAAGACTGAAGACCTTTCCTGGTTGGGTCTTGAGTTTTTTAGTAACCTCATCCACCGGGAAGAGGTCCTGTTCAATTTTTACCTCTTTAACCCGGTATTGTGGCCCTTCCTCTATGGGGATCTTGATAATTACACCATCAGCTTCTTCAGAAATCTGAGGATCACCAATCTTGACCTCAATATAACCCTTATTTTTATAGGCTGTTTCAATCTTTCCAAGGTCTCTATATAGATAGGCCAGATTGTAAACCCCTGGTTCAGCCTGAGGTTCAGGACTGATAAACTGGGTTATGTAACGGGCATACTTTTTAATAGGGGAAAAGGCGCTCTTTTCAGAAACAGATAGATAGCCTTTAAGGTCCTTATCAGAGAAGGCCTTGTTACCCACAAATACTATACTTTTTATGTATTTCTTCTTACCCTCTTTGATTTCAAAGACGAGATTTACCTGGGTGGGGCTTGCCTTCTCAGTCTTGAGATTGATCTCCGTTCCGTGGAAACCGAGTTGCTCATAATAACCCTTAAGATTCTCAAGGGCCTTATTCAATTTATCCGGAGTGGGGATGTCCCCTGGCTTTAACTCAATGATCTTGGCAAGGTCCTCCTTCTTGGCCTCCTTTAGCCCTTTAAAGGTAATCTCCTTTATGGATTCCCGCTCCTGAACCTTGAAGACGAGATCAACCCCTTTCTCAGCATCCTCTATCTGCACCTCCACATTCTCAAAGTATCCGAGTTTATAAAGGCTCTTTAGATCCTCATTAACTACCTTCAGATCAAGGGGGTCTCCCTCTTTACTTTTGATCTTGGGTAAAAGAAGGTCCTCACCGATTCTTTTATTCCCAACAAACCTTATCTTCCCAATTAAGACCTTGGCCTTTAAAAGGACCTCCAGTTCCCGCAGGGTATCCTTGTAAAGACCCTCAAGATTCTCTACCTTGCCCACTACATAAAAATAATAGGGATTTTTCTGGCCTGTTTTATAGATCTTCCAGTCAAGACTCAGGGTATCCTTTATAAAGGTGAGCTTAATCTCGGCAAGACCAATATATTCACCGGTTCTGAGTAAAGAAAGGGCTGTTTTTTCAGAAAAGGACTTAACTTCCAGTTCAAACCCTGACTTTTTGAGTTGCTCTTTGAGGCCTTCCAGATAGGTAGAAAGGATTTTTTCCCTTTGGGGCTCTCCAAAGGTTTTTTGTTCGTAGATCAAGATCTTATCTAAGGCCCAGAGGGGATAGGCCAATGAAAATAGTAGGCTTAAAAGAAGAAAGGGCCAGATTTTTTTGGTCACTCCAATCCCTCTAAAGGGTTTCCCTATATTCTACAAGAAAACCCTCTTTAAGTAAATAGATTCTATCCATTTTTTTGGCAACCTCAAGATTATGGGTAACCACAACAATGGTCAGGGAGAGCTCCTGATTTAACTCCAGGAAGAGGTTGACCACATCACTGGCGCTCTCCATATCCAGATTCCCCGTTGGCTCATCTGCCAGAAGGGCCTCTGGTGAAAGAAAAATAGCCCTGGCAATAGCTACCCTCTGACGCTCCCCTCCAGAAAGGGTGTAAATCCTTTGTAAGGCCTTTTCTGAAAGCCTTAGTCTCTGGAGGAGACTTTCAGCCCGCTTTACAATCCTTTCTTCTGGCCAGCCCTCCATTACTCCCGGAAGCATTACATTTTCAAGGACATTGAGCTCTGGCATCAGATGATAGAACTGAAAAACAAAACCCATCTTTTTTCTCCTGATATAAGAAAGCTCCCTTTCAGATTTAAAGTTAAGGGGTTTCCCCTCCCAAAAAACCTCACCCGTATCGGGTTTCTCTAAGGTGCCCAGGATATTTAAAAGGGTGGTCTTCCCTGATCCAGAGGGGCCAAGGATGGCAATTTTATCCCCTCTCTTTACTTCAAGATCAATCCCCTTCAGGACCTCAATCCTTTTTTTTCCGTTAAAAAAACCCTTTTTTATCTGACTGGCCTTGATAAGCATCTTCATTCCCTTCGCAGTATCTCGGCAGGAACAAACTGAGAGGCCTTTTTGGCCGGATAAAGACAGCTGAGAAGACTGATGAGAATGGCTACAGTTCCAATTAAGAGAATATCAGAAATTTGAAGACTAATGGGCATATACTCCACAGGATAGACCTCTCCCGGTAATTTTATAACTGGATACTTAGAAAGGAGCAGGCTGAGGAAAATGCCTAAGGAAAGACCAAGGACAACTCCAGCTCCAGAAAGAATTAGCCCTGCATAGAAAAAGATCTTCAGAATATTCCTTGAAGTTGCCCCAAGGGCCTGTAAAATGGCAATATCTGCCTTCTTTTCCGAGACAAGCATAATCATGGCTGAAAGAATAGTAAAAAGTGAAACAGCAACCATAAGGCTCAGGACTACAAAGAGTCCGAGCTTTTCCATCTTAAGCGCTGAAAAGAGATTTCTATTCCAGTCCTGCCAATCAAAAAGGTGATACCTTAGCCCAAGATTTTTAGAAAGGAGGCCCTTAAATTTTTGTGACTTAAAGGGGTCCTTTAACTTAAGCTCTAAGGAGTAACTCCCTGGAGTAACCTTTTGGGTGTACAGGTCAAAGGAGGTGAAAAGAAGGTTAAAATCGTAATCATAGATTCCCGTTTCAAAAAAACCGACCACCTTTAGATTGTTGATCCGCGGAAAAAAACCAAAGGGGGTGTAAAAGCCCTCAATACTTATGTAAGTAAGTCTATCCCCCTGAGCAATCCCCAGTTTATCTCGCAGTCTTGCCCCAACTATAACCGGGATGGCCCCTTCCAGCGCTAAAGGCAAATCATACCTGAAGGACTTAAAGCCCCTTTCTTTACTGTAGCGATGAAGATCTACGGCTTTAAGGATTATGCCAACAGGCTGACCCCCTTTGACAATAAGCCCCTGCTGGGTGGAGACAAGCTGGATGCTCTGAAGTTCTTCCTTGGGGATACTTTTTTCTACGACCTGGATAAGTCTGGTCCCCTCTTCAGGGGAATAAAAACTGATACTTAGGTGAGGATTCAGGCTCAGGATCTTTTCGGCGACAACCTCCTTGAATCCCGTAATGACTGCATTTACAATGGTCAGTGCAGAAACACTTAAGATAACGCCAACTAAGGCAATTAGAGTAATAATACCTGTAAATCTCTCCCTTTTAGGTGAAAGGATGTATCTTAAGGCTAACCAGAGTTCCCAGCTGAGGAATTTTTTCACAGATCCTCTCTGCGTCTTAGGTGCGGAAAAAGGATAACCTCCCGGATAGAGGGTGAATCAGTAAAGAGCATAACAACTCTATCAATTCCTATGCCCTCTCCTGCACAGGGTGGGAGCCCGTATTCCAAGGCCCGGATGAAATCATAATCTACCTCTGGAGGGATCTCCTCATCCACATCTCTCAGTTTCAACTGGGCCTCAAAGCGCTCCCTTTGATCCCTCGGGTCATTAAGCTCTGAAAAGGCGTTGGCTACCTCCTTTCCCCCGATATAAAGCTCAAACCTTTCAGCAACCTCTGGATTTTTATCACTCCTTCTGGCAAGGGGAGAGACCTCAACCGGGTATTCCAGCACAAAGGTGGGCTGGATAAGCTTGGGTTCAACGAGTTCCTCAAAAAGCTTGGTCCACCACTTTCCAATTCTCGGATCCTTCACATTTAGCTCTATCCCCTTTTCCTTTGAAAAATTGAGGAGTTTATCCCTGTCCCTGAGAATCTCAACAGGCACGCCTCCCAGGCTGACCAGGGATTCAATAAAATGGAGTCTTCTAAAGGGTGGAGTAAAATCTATGGTCTGCCCTTGATACCGAATCTCTGGTGAACCATTCAAATCTAAGGCCAGGCCGTAAAAGATTTCCTCTGTTCTTTTCATAAGGTCCTCAAAGGTGGCATAGGCCTCATAAAATTCCAGCATGGTGAACTCTGGATTGTGTCTGCTTGAGACCCCTTCGTTTCTGAAGTTGCGATTTAGTTCAAAGACCCTCTCAAAACCTCCCACAAGAAGTCTCTTTAAGTAAAGTTCTGGGGCGATGCGCAGATATAGATTCATATCTAAGGCATTGTGATGGGTCACAAAGGGTTTAGCTGTTGCCCCTCCCACGATGGGCTGCATCATGGGTGTTTCCACCTCAAGAAAACCCTCTGAGATAAGATAATCCCTGATAAATTGAATGATCCGCGTTCTTGTGCGAAAGATCTCTTTTACCCTGGGATTCATTATGAGATCAAGATACCTCATGCGATAACGAAGTTCCACATCCTTTAGGCCGTGAAATTTTTCCGGAAGGGGTCTTAAGGACTTGGTAAGAAGCCTTACTTCCTTGGCAAGAAGGGTTATCTCTCCGGTTTTAGTCTTCATCACCTTTCCCACAACTCCGATGATATCTCCAAGGTCAAGAAACTTTTTAACAAAATCAAAGGCCTCTGAAGGAAGTTCGTTTTTCGCAAAGAGAATCTGGATACGATCTGTCTCATCCTGGAGGTGAGCAAAGATAAGTTTACCCATCTCCCTTTTGGCTACAATTCTTCCAGCGATAGAAAAGGAGGCCCTGTGCCTTTCAAGTTCCTCGGCACTGAGATCACCGAACTTTTCTTTGATATAGCGTGCCCGATCCTTGGGTTTAAAGTCATTGGGATAGGGATTGATACCACTCTGTAAAAGCCTTTCCAGTTTTTCGTAACGCGTCTTGATTATTTGAGATTCCTCAAGCATCTCCCCTTTCCTCCCAAAATTTTTTCTCTATTTTATTCCCAAAAAAGGCTTTTCCAAGGCCTAACTTATTAGGCTCACTCCCTCTCCTCTTGGAGGAGGGGACCTTTGTGAGGAGGTGAGTTTTTTAAACCTGCCCTGGGATGGGCTTTGAGATAATTTTTGAGGAGAAACTCATATTGGACCTTGGTATATTTCTGAGTAGTAGCCAGAGAGCTATGGCCCAAAAGCTCCTGAATAGAGCGTAAATCCATGCCTGCATTGAGAAGATGGGTAGCAAAGGCGTGTCTCAGGGCATGGGGATGAAGGCTCAAGAGGCCATGGCGTAGCCCCTCTTTTTTTATAAGCTCAAAGATCCATCTCTCCGAGAGTTTTTCTCCCCTCTGGTTGATAAAAAGATAGGGGCTGTCTTTTTTTAATTTCCCTAAAAGTTCCTTTCGTTTTTCCAGATACTGAGATAGCACCTTTAAGGCCCTTTTTCCCACAGGCAGGACCCTTTCCTTTCCACCCTTACCCTTTGTTCTCATCAGTCCTGATTCCAAAGAGAGGTCCTCAAGTTTGAGAGAACCTGCCTCAGAAACCCTGAGCCCTGTGGCATAGAGGAGTTCAAAAATAGCCTTTGTTCTCAAAGATTTAAAGTCCTCCCCCTCAAGAGCGTCAAGCATGAGATTGAGCTCCTCTTCAAAGGGGACCCTTGGTAAAGGGCTTCTAATCCGGCCAATACTCATCTTTGACAAAGGTATTCCCTGAATTTCACCCCGTTGCAATAAATACCTGGCAAAACTCTTAAGGGCACTTACCTTTCTTGAAAGACTTGAGGCCTTAAGCCCCCTCTTCTTTAATTCCAGGACATAACCTTTTAAGTGAAAGGGGCTCAATTCTGCCTGGGAATATCCAGACTGCTTCAGAAATTCCAGAAACTGGGATAGGTCAACCCGGTAGGCCCTCAAGGTCTGAGGGGAATAGTTCTTTTCTATCTCCAAAAACTTTAAAAAATCCTCTACTCTATCCCTCATTTAAGATATTTGAGATTTTTGCAAAGAGTTCCTCTATTTTAAAGGGTTTTAAAAGCACCTTCTCCTCCGGGATTTCTGATAAAATAAATACATCTCCTGTAAGATAAAGGGCCTTTACCTGAGGTAAAACCTCAGTTAATCTTCTCACCACCTCTCTTCCTTCCAGATCCGGTAGATTCAGATCAACTAAGACTACATCCGGAGCTTCAAGGGTATCGAGTTCTTCCAAAAGGTCCTCTCCCTTTTCAAAGGCAAAGACCTTGGCCCCTTTTTCGGTTAACACCGCCTTAAGGGTTTCTCTGATCTCCTCTTCATCTTCTACTAAATAGATCACCTTAGCCTTTAAGGATACCTCTTTACTAGAGGGACAGAGAGGTGTTTCAGAAACAAAAGGAACATAGAGGTGAAAAGTAGTTCCCCGGTTTAATTTACTCTCCACCTCAATAAATCCTTTCAGATTATTAATGTGATGTTTAACCAAAAAAAGGCCAAGACCACTTCCCTTCTCCTTGGTTGTAAAAAAAGGATCAAAGATCCTGGGAATCACATCCTCTGGAATTCCCGGACCGGTATCTCTAATAGATATTTTTACATACTTTTTTTCATTAATTTTATCCTCATAGGTACCTACGGATACATATATATCTCCTTCCCCCTCCATAGCATCCTTGGCATTAATAAACAGATTTAAGAAAATATATCGCCAGAAAGCGGAATCTCCGCAAGTAAAAAGGCTCTTGCTATGTCCAGGATTAAAATAGAGCTGAACCTTGTTTCCTAAAATCAGCTGAAAGGTTTCAAGATTTTCCTTGAGGAAGCTAATGATATCTATTTTCTTCTTCCATATCTCGCGGCTCTCCTTGGTATAATCAAGCAAAATCCTGTTTAAATCAATCCAGGAAAAGATAGTCTTTTCAATGGAAGAGATAAGGCCCTCCATCTTGCTGACAGGTGCTGAGCGAAGTTCCCTGAGATAAGTCTGGATCGTTTGCAAGACATTATTAAAATCGTGTATGAGCCCTCTTAAAAACTCTGAAAAGGTCTGAATTTTGTGAATCCTTTCAATTTTTCGAGAAAGTTCAAGGAATTCGGAGACATCTGAGGCAGTGGATACTACAATTGGCTCTCCATCCCAATCCTGAGTTAAAAAACACTTCCAGAGAAGATTTCTTACTCTTCCACTTCTATCAACAAGGGCAAAGATAACCCCCTCTTCCTTGATCCCATTTATAACCTTTTTACAATGGACCTCAGCCTTGGGTCTATCAAGCTCCCAGATAAGATCTTTTATCAAATTCTTGCCCAGTAACTCATCTCTTGCATACCCCAGAAGGGGCTCAACAAAGCGATTGACATAAATTATCTTCCCATTCCTCATGAACAAAACCAGAATCGGGAGTTCCTCAATTAATTCAAAAAGAAAACCAGAAAAGGGTCTATCTTTCCTGAGTTCCCGGAAGGAAATAAGGAGATTTTCTTCGTCTATGGACTTACAGATCCCGAAAAATATAAGCGGAGTGGGATAATCAAGGGTTAAGAGGAGGCTTTTTTCTTCAGAAAGGTCTCTTTTATGTAAAATCCCTTGTCTATCTATTTCTTCCAGAAGCGTTTTGGCTTTGATATTATAATAAATTACCTCTCTTGTATGCTTATTCACAATAAGGACAGGATTATCCAGGTTATCTAAGGCCTTTAAAATCAGCTCAGACACCTTTTCCTCTCTTTAAGAAGATAAATAAGGGGTAAGTTTATTATAAAGCATAAAAGTCCCCATAAAAGCATTAAAACCCTATAGTTTAAAATTTCAACCATATAACCTATGGAAATTTGTCCTACGGGTGCCATTCCGAGAAAGGCAACTGAAAAGAGGCTCATAACCCTTCCTCTCATCTCCAAAGGGGACCTCTCCTGGAGATAGGAATTTACAACAGGATAAAAATTGGTGAAGGCTATTCCAATTAACATGGAAGCAATAAAATATATCGGAAAACTACGGCTAAATATTAAAAAAAAGAGTCCTATCACCCAGAGCAAATGAGCTTTAAGGAGGTGAAGGGGCTTAGAGATTATGTCGCTTTTTTTAAAAAAAAGAAAGAGGGCCCCGGTTATGGCACCTATTCCCACACCGGTAGAAAGGAAGGCAAATTCCTTTGAGGAACCATGCAAAACCTTAAAAGTTAGCATTGGAAATAATATTATAACAGAAGTTGCCCAAAAAGTAAAACTCGCTGTTAGCATCAAAATTAAAGAAATTCCATGATTTCTTCTTAAAAATTCAACAAATTGTGTAAATTCTTTAATTAAATGAAATTTTTCTGTTTTTTTGAAAAAATCCTGATAAGGTTTGATCCAGAGGGTAAAGATAAGAAGGGGTAAATAACTTATGAGATTGGCAAAGAAACAGACCTTTACACTAAAGACTTGCATCAAAAAACCCGCTATAGCTGGACCAAGCATTCGGGCACTATTAAAAGAGGAGGCCTGAAGCGATAAGGCCTTGGTTAAATACTGAGGAGGAACGATTTCGCTTATAAAAACCTGTCTCAAAGGCATGTCTATGGAGGAAAAAAGAGTTGCTAAAAAAGAGAGGATTACAAAGGCCCAGAAGGTATAAATTCCAACATGAACCAGAATCCCCATAATCAGAGGAGGAAAAAGGGCCAAAATCAGGAGTATCTGAAGAAGTCTTTTGCGATCAAACCTGTCAATTATGAATCCTGAGAGAAGGGTCACAAAAATTGAGGGAAAGGTGGTTAAAAAACTAAAGAGCCCAAGCTCTCCTGTAGAATGATGCAGATTGTATATTATCCACTGCAGGGCTGTGTTTTGAATCCAGGACCCTGTAAAGGAAATGAAGTGTCCTATAATAAAAAGTCTAAAATCTTTATAACGGAGTGGGCCAGCTAAGGTCAAAAACATCCCTTTAATTTTATTATAAAAAAATTTTTTTATTACCCTCTTTACAAAAAATTTTTTGGGTGTAATCTATCATGTCAAGAAACAAAAACAAGGAGGTTTAAGTAACATGTTTAGAGGTAAGGTTAAGTGGTTTGATGAGAAGAAGGGTTATGGGTTCATCTCCAAGGATGAGGGTGGTGATGTCTTTGTACACTTTTCAGCCATTGACATGCCGGGATTCAAAACCCTCAGAGAAGGTCAAACCGTTGAGTTTGAGGTCATTCAGGGTCCCAAGGGAGAACAGGCATCTAAGGTAAAGGTCCTTGATGCCGGAAATCCTCAGAACCAGAGAAGACCCCAGAGAAGAGAAGAAGAGTAACTCCCTATCCTGACCACCTAAGGGAAGAGACTAAGGTCTCTTCCTTTTTTCATATTCCTGTGACAGGAAGCTTCTTCATCATTAAGATTAGTCTATCCAAAATAGCCTTTCTGAAATTTCTTCTTGAGGGTTATGACCATCTGGCTATTTTAACTATCCTTGATAGCAAGAAGGGTATCTGTAAGGTTTCCTTTTATCCAAGTGAAAAAGAATTGGTTACATCTATCTTAGAGGATTTTGAGGTTGAATTTTTAAATCAGGACCCTTGAAAGGACCCTAATTTGGCAAGGGTCTCAATTTTGGCTATTGCATACAGAATCCTCAGCTTGCAAAGGTGCGGTCTCTAAGGAAATTATTAGTAGAGGACAGCAGGAAAGGGCTCTAAGTAGATCTGGTTTAAGATATAGTCTTCCTCAAATCGCAGGGCCAGGCTTTTAATCAATTCTAAAGGCACCGCTAAATCAATCTTTCCAACCCTGAATTTCTCAATTAAATGGATAAGATGATGTCTTTCCTTTGGGCTCATTTTTCGGGTGAAATAGCCTGCCAGGTGATATAAGGTATTGGCATGTCTCCTTCTATCAGGCTTTTTCTTAAGGGCCTCCCTTAAAAGAGAGCCGTAGAGGTGAATTTTTTCTCTCTCGGGGATGTCTCTACTTGCCAACAGACTTCCCATCTTCTTGGTTAGTTCCTCGTTATAGGTCTTCAAGAGAAATTTGGCCCTGCTATGAAAATCAAGAAGCTTTCTGAGCTCATCCCTGGATACCTCAACTCTAAAGCGGGACAAAAGAAAGATCCGGGTCAGAAAGTGATAATAAAGGCTTTTATCCCTGAGTCTGCCCTCATCCTCAAGAGGGAGATCCGGATTGACCTCTTTGAAGATGCCTGCAAAGAGCCCGTCTGTTTTGCCAATAATCTTTCCATCCTCGTAAAGCTTAGCTGTGCCTACCCCACAGGAGGGGGATTTGCTCTTAAGAAGGGCTCCTTCAATAGGTGGTAAGGAGGAAAGGAAGGTGAGGAAAAATCTTTTCATTTCAGGGGTGAGGTCCCTTTTTGTCTCTTCCTGCCAGACAATTTTTTGATCTCTAATCTTTTGAACTATAATCCTTGGTCTTGGGATACCTAGGCCAAATTCTGCCTCCGGGCAAAAGGGAATAGCCTCAACAAAGGCTTTTAATCTCTCAACCACAGGGTCAACGATTTTTCCCCCATCATAACGGACTGCCTCAAAGAAACATCTACTCATGAGTAAAACTGGCCGAACCATAATACAAATTATAAGATTGTTCTGCTTTTTTACCATATCCTCCAAGGAAATGCTTACTCCCCGGGGTTTTTACTTAGGCACTTTTAGAACCTTCACTTTAAAAAAAACCTGCCAGGGTTTACCTTTTCAGGATGTTTTTAATTTTTTTTGCAGGGCCGAGGGTCTTTCGGCTACCCATACATTTTGTTTTAAAAAATCATCGCAGGCTAAAGGTCTTACGGCTAACTCTAAATTCAAAATCTTTTTTTGGTTCCGGTAGCCGCAAGCTTCAGCTTGCGTGAGTTTTTTGATTTTTCGCCTTTGAAAACCTTCGCAGGCGAAAGGTCTTGCGGATACCCCAAAAAAAACAATTTTGCAAAGACCTCAATAACTTGAAATAAACCAGAAAAGAAGTATCTTAGAGAAAAATCAAAAACCCTGCAAAGGAGAAGGATCTATGAAAAGACCTCCCATGACCTTAGCTGAAAAACTCCTTGCCCAAAAACTGGGGGTCCCTAAGGTTGAACCAGGGGAACTTGTTGAGGTCCCTGTTGACTTAACCTTAGCTAATGATATCACCGGGCCCCTTGCTATCAAGGTCTTTGAATCAACCTGCATAAACAGGGTCTTTGATCCAGAAAAAATTGCCTTAGTCATGGATCACTTTACCCCGAATAAGGATATCAAAAGTGCAGAACAGGTGCGAATTTGTAGAGACTTTGCCAGAAAATACGGGATCAGACATTATTACGAAGGAGGGGTTTGCGGTATTGAACATGCCCTGCTTCCTGAACTCGGACTTATCGCACCAGGGGATATCGTCATCGGGGCAGACAGCCACACCTGCACCTACGGAGCCCTCTCAGCCTTTGCAACAGGTGTGGGGTCAACTGATTTAGCGGCTGCCTGGATTACCGGCAAGACCTGGTTTAAGGTGCCTGAAAGTATTAAATTTGTTTATTACGGAAAACTCAGGCCCTGGGTCACAGGAAAGGACCTTATCCTTCACACAATTGGAGATATAGGAGTAGATGGTGCCCTTTATAAGGCCATGGAGTTTACCGGAGAGGCCATAAAAGGGCTCTCTATGGCAGAGCGCCTGAGCATGTCAAACATGGCTATTGAAGCAGGGGGTAAAGTGGGGCTTATGGAGGCAGATAGTAAGACCCTGAAATTTCTGAAGGGCAGACTCAAAAAAGACCCGCTCCTTCTCAGGGCTGACAAAAAAGCCAGATACTCGGAGATCAGGGAATATGATTGCTCCAGAATTGACCTTGTGGTTGCCCTTCCCCATCTTCCTTCAAATGTAAAACCCGTAAAAAATCTCTCTCAAAGGATTTATATTGACCAGGTGGTAATCGGCTCCTGCACTAACGGCCGATATGAAGACCTTGAGATGGCTGCAAGGATCCTCAAGGGTAAAAAGATAAATTCCAATGTGAGATGTATTATCATTCCAGCAACCCCAGAGATTTACAAAAGGGCCTTGAAAAAGGGTCTACTGGAGATCTTTCTTGAGGCTGGGGCTATTATTTCACCACCTACCTGTGGACCCTGCTTGGGGGGACACATGGGAATCCTCGCCAAGGGTGAGAGGGCCATTGCTACAACCAATAGAAACTTCGTTGGAAGAATGGGCCATCCGGAAAGTGAAGTGTATCTCTCAGGGCCAGCTGTGGCTGCAGCCTCAGCAGTTCTTGGCTATATAGGAACCCCTGAAGAACTGGGGATGTAATGATTGATCCGGAATTGAAATTTAAAAAAACCTTTCAAGTATCTGAAAAAGAAAAGAAAAAAGTTATAGGAGCCATCAAAAATACCTTAGCAGAAAAGGAAAAGATCCTTTTTGCCTATCTTTTTGGTTCCCTTGCAGAGGGGCTTAAATTCCATGACATTGATTTAGCCCTTTTTGGCAAAGAGAGATTTGCTTTGTCAGAGCTAATTGAGCTTTCCAATCTCCTTGAAAGCCACATTAACTACCCCGTAGATATTGTTGATTTTCAAGCCCTTTCACTTGGCTTTCAGATGGAAATTCTCTCCAAGGGATATCTTCTCTTCTCTAAGGACGATAACCTGAGGACAGATTTCATAGAGACCCTTTGCCTGAGATACAGAGAATATGCCCATTTTCGTAATTTGTGCCTCGGCATAGAGGGGACACACTACTAATGGAAATAAATTTAGAAAAAATTTACAAAAATTTAGATTATATTAGAGAATCCCTCAGGGAGATAGAAAATATATCAAGATTAAAGGATAGGGAAGTTTTGGAAAATAGAACAGCCCTTGGGGCTTTGAAATTTGAGTTGATTACAGCTGTCGAGGCTATATGTAATATTTTGACCCATCTTTTATTGAAATTGAAAAATAAAACCTGTAGCGGTTATGTTGACTGCATTAAAAAGGCAGGAGAGTTCTCTATTCTACCGGAAGGGTTGACTTTAAAATTGGTAGGGCTTGCCAAATTGAGAAATTTACTGGTTCATAGATACTGGGAAGTGGAGGATAAACTTCTTTTAGAAGAGGTAAAGGCAAATAAAGGGGAACTTGAGGCCTTTGTAGAAGAAATAGAAAAACTTATGCAAAATCTTTGCAAGGGAGGAAAAAGATGATTAAAGGAAGGGCCTGGAAATTTGGTGATAACATTGATACCGATGTAATTATTCCAGCCAGGTATCTCAACACCACGGATCCAGAGGAACTTGCTAAGCACTGCATGGAGGATGCAGACCCCGAATTTTCCAAAAAGGTAAAAAAAGGAGACATCCTTGTTGCTGGAAGAAACTTTGGGTGCGGCTCATCACGGGAGCACGCTCCCATTGCCATAAAGGCCTGCGGAATCTCCTGTGTGATTGCCGAGTCCTTTGCCAGGATCTTTTACAGGAACGCCTTTAATACTGGGCTCCTGATAATTGAGTGCCCTGATGCGGCAAAAGAGACCAAAAACGGAGATACCCTTGAGGTTGATGTGGAAAAGGGAGTCCTTATCAATCATACCCAGAAAAAAACCTATAAAATCCATCCCTTACCAGCCTTTATGAAGACTATTCTTGAAGATGGAGGCTTAATCCCTCATATAATGAAAAAATTTCAAGCAAGTTGCTCAGTTTAAAAACAAGGATTTATGGGGATTAAGCTCAATTTTTCCTTTCAGGGCAAAGGAGATTTGTCCTCCCTTTACGAGATAGTTGAGGCCTTAAGAGGCGAGAGGGGTTGTCCCTGGGACAGAAAGCAAACCCCTCAAAGCCTTAAGAAATACCTCCTTGAGGAGACCTATGAGGTCTTTGAGGCAATTGAGAAGGGATCTCCTGAAGAGATAAAGGAAGAGTTAGGAGACCTGCTCTTTTTAGTCCTTTTTATTATCTATCTCTTTGAGGAGGCCGGGTCCTTTTCTCTTAAAGACCTTGCCTATTTGACCTTTCAGAAGATGATACGAAGGCATCCCCATGTCTTTGGTGAAGAAGAGGCTAAGTCTGCCGAAGAGGTTCTTTCCAACTGGCAGAAGATAAAGATGAGAGAGGGGAAAGAGGATTCGGTGCTGGGCAATATTCCCAAAAGTCTTCCAGCCTTACAGAGGGCTTTCAGACTTGGGGAGAGGGCTGAAAGAGTTGGCTTTGACTGGAAAAACCCGCAGGATGTTTTACCCAAGGTCTATGAAGAGCTTAAAGAGCTTGAGGAGGCAATCCTTAAGGGAGATAAATCCCACATCACAGAGGAGATGGGGGATGTCCTTTTTGCCTTGGCTAATCTATCCAGAAAGCTAAAGGTCAATCCAGAAGAGGCCCTGAGAAAAGCCTTAGAGAAATTTGAGAAAAGATTTAAGGCCATGGAAGGCCGAATCAAAGAAAGAGGACAAAGTCTGCAGGACCTCTCCCTTGAAGAGATGGATGCTCTCTGGGAAGACTTAAAAAACCATGATTCAGATTGAGGATCTAACCCTTTCTCTCAACGGGAAAGCCATTCTGGAGGACATAAATCTAACCATAAATCAGGGGGATTTTCTGGCTATTATCGGCCCAAATGGTGGAGGGAAGAGCACTCTTATAAGATGTCTCCTGGGATTTTTAAAACCTCAAAAGGGCCGAATTATCCTCTGGGGAAAACTTTGCTCTGAGTTCAGGGACTGGCACAAAATCGGCTACCTCCCTCAGAGGGCTGGTAAAGAAATGCTTTCCTTAAATCCCATAACTCTTGGGGAATTCCTGCTTCTTCCCTCCAGATGGTATAAAAAACCCGTTGACTTAGAATATCTTCGGTATCTTATGGAAACCTTTGGGCTTGAGGGATTGGTTGAAAAGAAGATTTACCATCTTTCCTTTGGCCAGCTTCAAAGGGCCTATTTAGTAAGGGCCTTGCTTTTAAAACCAGAGGTATTGATCTTGGATGAGCCCTCTGTTGGGCTTGATTTCATCTCCCAGGAGGCCTTTTATCAGCTCCTTTCAGATTTTCACCAAAGGGGCCTGACCATTATCCTCATTACCCATGAAACCTGGCTCTTAACACGGGAGATAAACAAAGTAGCCTGTTTAAATCACCGGCTCTATTATCACGGAGAACATGAAGATTTCTGTGCCTTAGCTACGGAAAAGGTTACTGAATTTCCCTTCCATAGAATAGAACACCTCCACTGGTAGGTAAAGGAAAAAAGACCTGCCCCATGAAAATGATAGATAGGAGATTCAAAAAACACCGAACAGAATCTAAGTAAAATGCAGGAGCTCCTTTTTTTTCTTAAGCTCTTTAAATGGGGACTATTCTTGGGGATATTCTTTGCCTTATCCTGTGGACTAACCTCCCCCTATCTGATTCTTCAAAAAAATTCCCTCTTCCCCCATGCTATAACCCATCTTCTATTATTATCCCTTCTCCTTTTATCTATTTTCTCAACTAAGCTTCCCACCCCCCTTCACTTTCCCTTTTTACTTCTTTTGACCCTCCTTTTAAGCTCCCTTATTCACCTTTTGGTCAGGGTCTTACGCCTCTTTGAGGATACCGCAACCTCCCTTGTTACCTATCTCTCCATAGGAGTAGCCCTGATCCTTGCCACCAAAACATCTCAATATGATATAACCCTTCTGAATTATCTTTTCGGATCTCTCCTAACTGTTGAAGCCATAAATGTAGCTGAGGGTCTCCTTGTCTTGATCCTCTCCTTAGGGGTCTTTTTTTATTACAGAGATGGCTGGCTTACCATGAGTATAGAAAGGGAGGTCCCTGGAATTAACTTTCAGAAGGCCCAGTTTTTTTTCTTACTTTTGATTACCCTCCAGACCTTAGTGGGGGTAAAATTAATGGGTGTCCTATTGGTATCCTCCTTTTTTGTCTTTGCCCCTACCCTTTCCCTTAAAATCTCTCCTTCCTTTAAATGGGTAGTCCCCTTGAGCATATTTTTTAATTTACTGGCTGTGCTCTTTGGTTTTATCCTCTCTATATATTTGGATATCCCCTTTTCAGCAGGAGCAATTCTATTTATGGGACTTTACATTCTGCTGATCTTTTGGGTAGAGAAAAAATGAGATTTATAGATACCCATGCCCACTTGAATCTTCCGGAATTTAAAAAAGACCTCTCTGAGGTTGTAGAAAGAGCAAGGCTGTCTGGAATCATAAAATGCATAGTCGTTGGAATTGATAAAAAGACAGGAATCAAGGCCCTTGAGGTAAAAAGGGCCTTTCCAGACTTTGTGGAGATTGCCCTGGGATTTCATCCCCATGAGGTGAAAAAATTAACAGAGGAGGACTATCTCTGGTTAGAGAGAGAACTTGAGCAGGCAGTGGCCCTGGGAGAAGTTGGGCTTGACTGGGTAAAGGAATACTCTCCCAAGGAGCTCCAGATCAGCCACCTTGAAAGACTTCTTGAACTTGCAAGAAGGTACAGGAAACCCGTAATCCTTCATCTGAGAGGAGATTTGCCCTTCTGGGACCTTGCCTTTGATCTTCTTAAGGCCCATCAGGATCTTCCCCTGCTCTTTCACTGCTTTACTTCGGAAAAAGAGGTAGCCTTTAAGGCCCTTGATTTCAATTCCATGATCTCCCTTCCGGGGGTGATCACCTTTGATAAGGCCAAGACCCTGCAGGAAGCTGTTAAGTTTATCCCCTTAGAGAGGCTTGTTCTTGAAACAGACTGCCCCTATTTAGCTCCAACACCCATGCGAGGGAAAAGAAATGAACCTGCCTTTTTGAGGTATACAGCCCTTAAACTTGCCGAAATCAAAGGGATGAGCCTTAAAGAGGTTGCCCACATTACCACCCAAAATGCCATTAAGTTTTTTAATCTTCAGCCCCCTATTTTGGATTTTTAGATTTTCAAGTAGCTTAGACCCCAAAATTTTGCAAAGGTCTCAAGCTTTAATTTTTCCATTTTTTTGTTAGAATATCTTCGTTTCGTGATTTCAAAGAAAGTGGGAGGAGGAATGCGGCTAAAAAGAACTCATTCCATAGATGAAATAACCACTGAGCTTATCGGTAAGGAATTGGTTGTCTCTGGATGGATTCTAAGAAGAAGGGATCACGGAGGGGTTATCTTTCTTGATCTCAGAGACAGAGGCGGGCTTCTTCAGGTGGTCTTTGAAGAAGGAATTGATCCAGAGGTTCATGCCCTGGCAGACTCCCTAAGGATTGAGTATGTAGTTTCTATCCGGGGGACCCTGAGGCGGAGACCTCCTGGCATGGAAAATCCCAAGATTCCAACCGGTGAGGTAGAGCTTGTAGCCAAGGACCTTGAGATCCTAAACACCTCTCAGACCCCTCCCTTCCCCATGGATGAAGACCTCTCAGAAATTTCTGAGGCCTTGAGATTGAAATATCGTTACCTTGAGATGAGGGCCCTCAACGGACAGGAGCCCTTTATTTTCAGACACAAAGTCAATCAGGCTATAAGAGATTTCCTTAACTCAAGGGGATTTCTTGAACTTGAGACCCCCTATCTTACCAAGAGCACACCAGAAGGGGCAAGGGACTATCTTGTGCCAAGCAGACTCTACCCCGGAAAATTCTATGCCCTACCCCAATCTCCTCAGCTATTCAAGCAGATCTTTATGGTTGCAGGCTTTGAGAGATATTATCAGATAGTGCGATGCTTCAGGGATGAAGACCTGAGAGCTGATCGTCAGCCCGAGTTTACCCAACTTGATCTGGAGATGAGTTTTGTAACTGAAGAAGAGGTCATGCAGCTTGTAGAGGAGCTTATCGTCCATCTCTTTGAAAAGACCTTGAATATCAGTCTTTCTACGCCCTTTCCTCGCCTGAGTTATCAGTATGCCCTTTCTACTTACGGAACGGATAGACCAGATCTTCGCTTTGGACTTGAGCTCAGAGATGTCTCCGAAATAGCAAAGGCCTCTCAATTTCAGGTCTTTAGATCGGCCCTTGAAAAGGGAGGGATTGTAAAGGGTATCAAGGTTCCTGCCCATTTTTCAAGGAAAGAAATTGAGGAACTGACCTCTTTGGCCCAGGAGCTCGGGGCAAAGGGGCTCGCCTGGATTAAATACACCCGGGCTGGAAAGACCCTTGAAGAAAAGTGGAGCTCCCCTATTGTCAAATTCTTTGACCCAGCCCTTCTTGAAAAAATGGAGGAGCTCTTTGAGCTCAAAGAAGAGAAAGCCACCCTTTTCTTTGTTGCAGACGAATTCAGCCTGACCCATAGCCTACTTGGTGAGCTCAGGAACCAGCTTGCAAAAAGGCTCTCCCTCATATCAGAAAGGGAGTTTAAGTTTGCCTGGGTGGTTGATTTTCCCCTCTTTGAATATAGTGAAGAGGAAGGAAGACCGGTTTCTGTCCATCATCCCTTTACCCATCCCAAGGATGAAGACCTTGAACTTTTGGAGAAAGATCCTTTGAAAGTGCGCTCAAAGGCTTATGATATTGTGCTGAATGGGATTGAAATTGGAGGAGGCAGTATCCGTATTCACAGGAGAGACCTCCAGCAAAGGGTCTTTAGGATCCTTGGAATCTCCGAGGCAGAGGCAGAGGAAAAATTTGGCTTTCTCCTTCAGGCCTTAGAGTTTGGAGCCCCTCCCCATGGGGGCTTAGCCATTGGACTGGATAGGCTTATTATGTTAATGCTCGGCAAAAAAAGCATTCGCGAGGTCATACCCTTTCCCAAAACCCAGAGAGGGCAGTGTCTTCTCACTGGTGCCCCAAGTGAGGTCAGAATTGAACAGATCCTTGAGCTCCACCTTCTTCCAGGCTGGGAAAAAAAGAAGGAAGAAAGGCTCTAAAGGGCTATGGATTTTGGTGATTTTATGCTATAATGTCTTTGATTTCTTGAGGAGGCTTCTTTATGGCCACACTCGTTATTATTGGAACCCAGTGGGGAGATGAAGGAAAGGGTAAGATCGTAGATGTTTTAACTGAAAGGGCTGACTTTGTTGTCCGTTTTCAGGGGGGAAACAACGCCGGTCACACCCTTGTCATAAATCAGAAAAAACATATCCTTCACCTCATACCCTCAGGGATCTTCCATCCCCACACAACCTGTGTCATAGGTAATGGGGTGGTGGTGGATCCGGAGGTGCTTATTCAGGAGATTGAAAAACTGAAAAAAGAAGGCCTTGAGGTCACACCTGAAAAACTGAGGGTTAGTGAGAGGGCCCATGCTATTATGCCCTATCACAGGGCCCTTGACCATGCAAGAGAAGCTAAGGCCAAAGGGAATAAAATCGGAACAACCGGAAGGGGTATCGGGCCTTGCTATGAAGACAAAGTGGGAAGACGGGGATTTAGACTTATTGATCTCACGAAACCTGATTTTTTCAGGGAAAAATTAGGTCTTCTTCTTGAAGAGAAGAATTTTTTTTTGCAGTACCTCGGGGCTGAGCCCCTGGATTTTAAGGAGATCTATGAAAGGTATTTACAATTTGGTGAATATCTAAAACCCTATCTTACAGACACCTCAACCCTCCTGTGGAAGGCCCATTCCGAGAAAAAAAACATCCTCTTTGAGGGGGCCCAGGGGACCTTTCTTGACATTGATTACGGCACCTACCCTTATGTGACCTCCTCCAATACCCTCTCAGGGAATGCCAGCTGTGGCTCAGGCTTTGGCCCAACGGCCATAAAGGAGGTCCTGGGAATAGTAAAGGCCTATACTACCAGGGTTGGAGAAGGCCCCTTTCCCACAGAGCTCAACGACGCTACAGGAGCCTACCTGAGAGAAAAGGGGGGTGAATACGGCTCTACCACCGGACGCCCCAGAAGATGTGGTTGGCTTGATCTGGTAATGGTAAAGACTGCCATCAAATTAAATGGGGTAACCGGAATTGCTATCACCAAGCTGGATGTCCTCTCCGGTCTTGATAAAATCAAACTTTGCACAGGCTATAAAATAGGGGAAAAGACCATTGAGCACTTTCCCTCAACCCTTGAGGAGCTGGCTCAGGTTGAGCCTCAGTATGAAGAATTTTCTGGCTGGAAAGAGGACCTAAGCAAGGTAAAAAGATTTGAAGACCTTCCTGAGGAGGCTAAAATCTACTTGCAACGCATCCAGGATTACCTGCAGGTTCCCATTGATGTCATCAGCACAGGTCCAGACAGGGAAAATTGCCTTTTCCTAAAGAGAAACTTTTTCCTCTAAGAGTGAGATACCCTCAATGAAGGACAAGGTCCTTATTGCCAACAGAGGTGAAATAGCTCTACGGATCATGGAGGCCTGCGAAAGGCTGAAACTTGACTATGTGGCAGTCTATACAAGAGAAGATGAAGAGTCCCTCCATGTAAGACTGGCTAAGAAAAAGTATCGCATCTCAGATTATCGGGATATGAACGATCTTCTGGCTGTAGCAGATGAAGAAAAATGCACAGCCCTTCATCCAGGCTATGGATTTCTCTCGGAGAATTACAGATTTGCTCGAAGGGTTGTCAAAAGGGAAAGACCTCTTATCTGGATAGGTCCCTCCTGGGAGGCAATCAGGGACTTAGGTAACAAGCTTTATATGAAAAAGGTAGCCCATGACCTCGGAATTCCCGTAATTCCTGGCACCATTGAGCCAATCTACAACGAGATTGAAGCTGAATTGAAGGCGGAAGAGCTCCTGGAAGAGGCCAAGGCAGAAGGCTTTCAGGAAATATCCTTTCTTGTAAAGGCCGTGGCTGGTGGCGGAGGCATGGGAATTGAAGAGGTCAAAAGTCTTGAGGAGATAAGGCCGGTCTTCAGAAAAATCCGGGCCTACGCCAAAAGGCTCTTTGGTGAAGAGGGTATTATCATTGAGATAAAAATCCCTGTCATACAGCATTTAGAGGTGCAGATCCTTGGAAGCCAGAGAGGTGAATATGTCCATTTTGGAACAAGAAATTGCACTATCCAGAGCCCCTTCAAACAGAAAAGGATTGAGCTTGCCCCGGGATTTTGTAAGCACTTTACCTACGGATTTGATCCCTTCCAGGCAGAAAGGGAGATCCTTCAGCACTCCTTGAGACTGGCTGAGCACTTTAATTACGATAGTGTGGGGACCTTTGAATGGCTCATTACCCCTGAGGGGAAGTATTACCTCATGGAGGTAAATACCCGTATCCAGGTGGAAAATGAGGTCTCTGCCAAAATCGCTTTCATAGGTGACAAACAGGTCAACCTGATCTGTGAACAGATCCGGGTGGCCCTTGGAGAAAAACTTGGCTATGACCAGGGCAATGTAAATTTCAAGGGCATGAGCCTTGAATTCAGGCTCGTTGCAGAGGATACAAAAAGGGGATTTGTCCCTTTGAGCGGGACAATACAATGTTTTTCCTATAGGGAGCACCCCTGGCTTACTATGAGAACCCATGTCCCTCAGGACAGACCCTACACCATTCCCACCCAGTTTGACCCAAATCTGGCCCTGGCTATAATTTATGCAGAGGATCTCCCTGAGCTTTTAAAAAGGGCCGAACTCTTTTTAGAGGAGATAAAAATTGAGGGACAAACTCATAAAGGAGAGCCCCTTCTGAGCAATGTAGAATTTTTAAAGGAAAACCTTAAATACATCTATCAATTTTTAAAGGCTTAAGATATGTTGATTGAGTTCCACAAAAACCTGAAAGAGCTAATAGATTTAGCCGAATACATCATTGATATTAAAGGTGTAGATTTTCTCAGGATAGGAGAGCTTTATGAGGCCCTTAAAGAAAGGTATCATAACTTTTACGAATATCCTTCTGAAGAGATCAAGGCCCTTTACAGGGATTTTCAGGAAAGGCTCAACTCCATTCTTATGAAGGCAGAAGAGACCCTCACTCCTTACGAGATTGTTAAGATCGTAAGACACCCTCAGAGATTTACCCTTCTTGACATCTTGGAGAATGTCTATGATTCCTATGTGGAACTTGGGGGAGAGGGCGAGCTTAATCTTGACCCTGCGGTTGTCTGTGCAAAGGCCTTGATCAGCAGGCGGGTTGGAGGGGAGATCTATTTTCATCAGGTCATGGTTATCGGACACGAAAAGGGCCATGGAGAGGAGTTCAGACGCGGTGGCAGTGCCACACCCTGGGGAAATGAAAAGGCCCTGAGATACATAAAGATGGCTGAAACCGAGGGGATACCCATTCACTTTTTTATATTCACACCGGGAGCCTATCCTGTTGAGGATACCCCTGGTGCTGCCCAGCAGATTGCAAGAAACCTCTATTATCTGAGTAAACTTGAGGTCCCAACTGTTTCCTTCATCTCAGAGGGAGGCTCTGGAGGAGCTGAGGCCATAGGCCTTGCGGACTTAAGACTTATGGCTGAAAAGGGATACTATTCTGTCATCAGCCCGGAAGGGGCAGCGGCTATTGAGGCCAAATTAAAGGATGGAAGGCCTCCAAGGGAACTGGTGGAAAAAATGGCCCGGGCCCTTAAGCTTACAGCCAAAGATAACCTTGAACTTGGAACTATAGATCGCATTATTGCCGAGCCACCTCTTGGGGCCAGAAGAAAGGACTACGATTTCTTCAGAAGACTAAGGTTTGAACTGATCCGGGCAACCGATGAGGTGGTCTTACAGACAAGAAGCCTCAAGATGTTGAGAAAATACGCCCTTGCTAAACAAGCGGATGAGTCCTTCAGATACTTTGTTAACTGGGAGCTTTCTGAGGACGAAAGAGAAATACTGGTTGAAAATAGGTATCAGAAATATCGCAGGCTCTCTCAATGGGCCCTTCTTGAACCCAAAGGTTTTCTCAGATGTATGGCTCAAAGGGGGGCTCAACTTGGCCAGAGCTTTGCCTACGAGGTCAAATACAAAATCCTGAAAAGGGGACAAAAGACCTTTAAGAGATTCTGGGATGAACTAATTAGCGAATCCTCTCTTCTGCTTAAGCCTGTCTCTGACCCTGTCAAAAGTGTTTACAACCTTGTTGTGGGTAAAAAAATAAGGGCCAAGGTTAAGGCCCTAACAGAAATTGAGGGAGATACAACCCTTTACATCAGTCCCCTTGCCTTACAGGACCGCACAATCTCCTGTCCCCAGGCCGAAAAGTTTGGATGCCCCGATCTCTGGGTGCCAGACCTCTACGGAGAATTCTGTGGTGTCTGCCCGACCTGTGGTTATCACTTTCCTCTGGAGTATAACTGGTATCTGAATAATCTTTTTGATAAAAAAAGCGTTCGCACCTTTAACGACGAAATTTCCTCGGGGAACCCCCTTAATTTTGAGGGTTATGCCGAGAAGTTGAAAAGTGCAAGGAAGGAGACTGGGTTGAATTCAGCCCTTCTGTCTTTTGAGGCCAAGATTGGGGGGATTAACATCGTTGCGGTGATGCTTGTCTCAGATTTCAGACAGGGGACAGTTGGGGTGGCTGAGGGTGAAAAGTTCATAAGGGCTATAGAACTTGCCAAGAGGTCCCGCAGACCCTTTATTGCCCTGGTTCACACCACGGGCGGAATTCGCATCCACGAAGGCACCATTGGGGTTATACAAATGCCCCGGTGCACTATGGCTGTGAGAGACTATGTGGATAACGGGGGGCTTTACATAGTTGTTTACGACAATAACTCCTATGCAGGACCGGTGGCAAGTTTTCTTGGATCAGCCCCTTATCAATTTGCCTTAAGGTCAACGAGACTTGGTTTTGCAGGCCCGAGGGTTATCCTTGAAACCACGGGACAGCCCGTTCCCCCGGATTATCACAGCGTAGAGAATGCCCTAAAGAGAGGACACATTCAGGGGATCTGGGATAGACGGGAGCTTAGGAAAAAACTCTTTTTTGCCCTGCTTACCATGGGCGGCCCAAATCTCTACTACAGGTAAGTTCCCTATGAAGATTGACTTTCAACAGTTAACCCTACTTCTTCAAAAACTAAAGACCAATCCCTATAAGATCTATCCGATTTTAACCCCCCATACCGGCCGGGTCCTTGAAATTAAGGTCAAAGAAGGAGAGGAGGTCCACGGGCCTGCAGGCAAGTGGCTGGAAAAACCTGGAACCCCTCTTTTTGTCTTAGAGAGAGAAAAAAATCCCAAGCTCATCCGTGCAAATTACAGCGGCCAGGCTAAGGGAATAAGAACGGATCTTCTAAACAGATTCGTTGAGGCGGGAGAAAAGATACTTGAGATAAGGCATCCCCTCACGCAGGAAGAGGTTATCGCAGAGATTCTGCTTTCCGCTCTTTACATTATCCCTGCTCCTGAGACAGCCCGTTACATCCTGAACCCTGAACTTGCCAGAAGATTAGAAAAAGAAGGCCCTGGAAAGGTGAAAGTTAAAGAGGGAGAAGAGCTTCTCATCATGACCTTTATGAAGAGGGAAACCCCCATTAATCTTAAGGAAAAGGGGGACTTTATCGTTTATCAGCTCTATTTTAGACCCTTTGAACTGGTCCAATCTGGAGCCCCACTCCTCGGCCTCTGTCCTGTAGAGGATCTCCCTTATCTTGAGAGAATCATCCAGCGCGTAAAGGACGAGTGGTCCCTTTAATTATTGGCGAAGAGATCTGGTATTTTCCAACTCTTAATAGGGGGATGGAAAAGGCCAAAGAACTCATCACCCTCTATCCCCGCACAGCCAAT
>CAYTDX010000002.1:10235-58322 GCA_964436655.1 uncultured Caldimicrobium sp. | reverse complement strand
GTAGCCGCAAGACCTTTAGCCTGCGAGGGTTTTTAAAACCAAAAAAATCTCACGCAAGCTGAAGCTTGCGGCTACCAGAAAACAAAAAATCAAAAAACTAACGCAACCTACGGGCCAAGGCAACCAGAAACCTAAAAAAGAACCATAATTTTGTAAAGGTCTCTAAGTCTAAAATCCTTCTGCCTCATACATCCACTTGGGAAAAGCAGGGAGCTGTGTTAAAATAATGCAGTATGCGAAAAAAATGGCTTCTTCTCGTTGGTGCGGTCTTCTTTTTTTTCATAGCCTTCTTTCTCCTTAAATCCGATCCCTTTCGAGGGGTAGCGGGATTTTTTTTACAGCCCTTCTGGAGGGCAGAAAGCTATCTTGCCTCAGAGTTAAGGGATTTTTTTTCTAAATATCTCTTCTTAGTGGATGTAAAAAGGGAAAATCAGTCCCTCAAAGACCAGGTTCTCCTCCTCAAACAGGAACTGGCCTATTACCAGGAGAGAGAAAATCTCTACCTGAGTCTTGAAAGGTTATATCGGGTTGGTGAGACCCATAAATATCCTCAGGTTATAGCCCGTATTGTTTACAAGGCCGTTGACCCATACATAGACCAGATAATCCTTGATAAGGGGTCCAAGGATGGACTTTTGCCCCAGATGCCGGTTTTATCCCTTGTGGGTAGTGAGGGGGTAGGGCTTGTAGGTCAGGTGGTTGAGGTTCATCGGAGCTGGAGTAAGGTAATTTTAATCACCGATCCCTCTTTTTCCGCAGATGTCAAGGTTTTGAGGACCCAGGATAGGGGAATTCTCAAGGGCAAAGGAGAGCCCAATGTGGCCTTAGAGTTTTTACCCCTCTACTCTCAGGCCAAAGAGAGAGACATCCTTGTCACCTCCGGGCAGGACCTTCTTTTCCCCCCAGGTCTTATCGTGGGAGAAATGGTCTCCCTGAGCAAGGACCCTCAGGGGCTCTTTAAAAGGGCAGAGGTTAAGCCCCTGGTGGATATATATAATCTTAGCTGGGTTGTGGTGTTACTCAAGGTCCCGGAGATACCTCTTTAAGAAATGATCGGAAAGGTCTTTTTCCTTAAATTTTTGCCCTTTCTGATAGTGGTTACCTTCTTTAAGGGATTCTTTTCACAGATTTTCTCCTACGCCCCCTTTGATCTTTTTCTGGTGCTTGTGCTCTCCCTTATCCCCTTGCTTTTCTTTAACCTCTGGGCCCTCTTAGCCCTGATTATCCTCTCTCTTTTAAAGGGCCTTGAGGATAATTTATCCAGCTTTTTCTGGATCTCTTATCATTTATTTCTCTTCTGGGCCTTTTTTCAGGCCCAAAAACTTTTCAAGGGAGAGACCAAGCTCTTTAGATACGCCTTCTGGGGACTTTGTATCCTTTCTTTTCTTATAATCAAGCTTTTTGCCTTTTTCACCTCCCTTGACCTTTACACCCTGACCTATCCCTTCTGGGTTCACTTGCTGGTAAAAACCCTTTTCTACGGACTTTTGACCTGGATTTTTACTTTTGTCTTTTACCGGCTCTTTGCAAGGATTTTAATACCCTCTGGGGAAAGCGGATGAAGATCGGGAACTTCAAAGAGAGGTGGCAAAAACAGAACAATGTGGATGAGGTCTGGGAAAAAAGGCTTTTTTTCATTAAAATCTTGATATTTTTTTTCTTCAGTCTCCTCTGGGTCCGGCTTTTTTATCTTCAGGTGATCAAGCACCCCTATTACCTGAAAAAGGCCAAGGCAAGGTCCATAGCCAGTTATGTGATCAAGGCCCCGAGAGGTGAGATCATCACCGCAGATGGAGTAGTTGTGGCAACAAATAGGGCCATCTTCCAACTTTATCTTGATCTGGAGACCTTAGAGGATGAGGAGGGGACTTTAAAAAAGTTGAGCCTTCTCCTTAGGGAGGACTTTGGAGCCCTGAAGGAGAGATACTATCTTGCCAAAAAGACCTATCTGGGAAGGATCCTTCTCAAAAGAGATCTCACCTGGGATGAGGTCTCAAGAATCATGGTGCGCAGGTATTATCTCCCCGGGGTGATTGTGGAATCTGAGGCTGAAAGATACTACCCCTACGGGGAGGCCTATTTTCACCTTCTCGGGTATGTCGCCAGGATCAATAAAGAGGAATACGAAAGTTTCAAGGAAAAGGGGTACTCCCCGGAGGACCTCATAGGGAAAAAGGGTATAGAGAGACTTTTTGAAAACTATCTCAGGGGGCAAAATGGACGCATTGAGATGGAAAGGGATGCCTATGGGAGACTGGGTAAGGTTGTGGGGAGGAGCTCCCCTATTGCTGGGAATGATCTTGTAATAACCATTCGGCACGATCTGCAGATGAGGGCCTATGAGCTTTTGAAGGATAAGAGAGGGGCCATAGTTGCTCTATCCCCCCAGGATGGCGCCCTTCTCACCCTTGTGAGCGCACCTTCTGTGGATTCTAATAAGTTTATTTCAGGCTTTGAACCAGGGGAGTGGGAAAGGATTGCCCTTGATCCCAAAAAACCCCTTCTTAATAAGGCGATTCAGCCCTATCCTCCAGGCTCTACCTTTAAGATGATTACCGCCCTGGCAGGTCTTGAGTCAGGGGTCATTAAGGGGTTAAACTGGGGGGTCTTCTGTCCAGGCTATTTTAACTATGGAAACCACATCTTTCGTTGCTGGGAAAGGAAGGGGCATGGTGGGGTTAATCTGATCAAGGCAATTGCTCTTTCCTGCGATGTCTATTTTTATACCGTGGGCTCAAGAATGGACATAGACTTTCTGGCTAAGGTCTCCCGCTCCTTAGGGCTGGGAAGGGTTTCCGGTCTTGGTTTTGCAGATGAAAAAGCCGGGCTTGTGCCTGATAGGGCCTGGAAGCAGAAGCGTTATAAGGCCCCCTGGCAACAGGGAGAGACCGTGGTCGTTGCCATCGGTCAGGGTTATATTCTTACCACCCCTTTGCAGATGGCAAGGTCTTATACAGTGGTTGCTAATGGTGGTTTTCTTTATAAACCCTATGTGGTGAAGGAGGTCCGTTCCAAAAGTGGCAAAATTCTCTATCAATCCGTACCCAAGCTTGAAGCAAGGATTGAAATTAATCCCCAACACTTAGATTGGATAAGAGAGGGACTGAGAGAGGTGGTGGAGAGTGGGACCGGGAAGGCTGCCCGTGTTCCGGGGATCTCCGTTTTTGGAAAAACCGGGACCGCTCAGGTGGTAGCCTTACAGAAAAGGACCAAACAACTTGAGCATCATGCCTGGTTTGTGAGTTATGCCGGGAATTCCACTCCAGAGATTGTCTCAGCAGTTCTCGTTGAGCACGGGGGAGGAGGAGGGGCTGTAGCCGCACCGATGGCTGGTGAATTATACCGAGCGTTCTATAAAATGCCCTCGCTTCTAAAGCCAGAGATACCAGAAAATGTGGAAGAACTGCCTCAAGAATCAGGGGAGGACTATGGAAATTCTACCTCGCCTTAAGGCCTTTTTAAAGGAGAATCTCTGGGCCCTGATGACCCTTTTTGCCCTCGTGGGTATAGATATTATAAATCAGCTCAATATGGGGGATACAGGCGGGGCCTTCTGGAAAAATCTCATCTGGCAGGTCCTTGGCCTGTTGATCTTCTCAATCATCGTCCTTTATTCTGATTATCGGCGTATCTCCATAGAGTTAATCTGGCTTCTCTACGGACTGATGTTGCTCTTATTAATAATTCTTGCCCTCTTCAAGAAAAGGTGGCTTGTCCTTGGTCCTGTTAGTTTTCAGCCTTCTGAGTTTCTGAAGATTATTTTAGTCTATCTTTTGGCCCTCATCACGGAGAAAAAGAAAGATTTCAGATTTGACAACGGAGAGGCCTTTTTTTTACTTGCTGTGATTGCTCTACCTCTTATGTTCCTACTACCCGTTGACCTTGATTATGCCTTTATTATAGGACTTATGTTCTTTAGTCTGCTTCTTGCCCTGGGATTCCCCAGAAGACTCTTTATAGGTCTTTGTCTTCTGGCGATCCTCCTAATGGTTGTGGCAGTTCCTGTGGCCTGGAACAAGCTTAAGCCTCATCAAAAGGGAAGAATCTATGGTTATCTTGATCCAGAAAGGTATTACAAAACCTGGGGATACCAGCTTAATCAATCTTTAATTGCCATCGGATCAGGAGGTATAAGAGGGCAGGGCTTTCAAAAGGGCTGGTCAACGAGGCTGAATTATTTGCCTGCCAAAAATACAGATCTTGCCTTTTCTGTCTGGGCTGAGGCCTTCGGTCTCCTGGGAAATACCCTTTTTCTCTTCCTTTACGGCTATCTTCTTTTTTGGGGGTTAAGTCTCTCCCGCAGGGCCAAAGATTACCTGGGAAAATCACTAAGCCTCGGGATTGTTATGGTCTTTTTCTGGCAGGCCTTTTTCAACATCGGAGGAGCTACGGGGCTCCTTCCCATGACAAGCATTCCCCAGCCCTTTCTCAGTTATGGTGGATCCATAACGATTTCAACTTATCTAATGCTTTCAATTTTATTTAATATAGCCTTTAGGAGATATTTTTTTAAATAGCTTTGATTTTTATCTGGTTATGGGACTTGACTTTCTGAAAAATTTAAATAACCTGATGAGGTTAAAAGATTATCAAAAACTTGGTAAAGGAGTGAAGGGATGCTCAAATTTGATATAACCCTTCTTGTGCAGATCATTGAGGCCTTAGTCCTTGCCTTTCTTTTGAATATAATCTTGATAAAGCCGGTGATGAGTTTTCTCCAGGAGAGGAAGAGACAATTTGGAAGCTTGGAAAGGGAGGTTGAGGAACTTCTCAATCAGGCTGAAGAGGGGCTCAAAAATTACTATGAGGCCCTAAATCAAGCCAGATCCGAGGGGGCACAGAAAAGGGAGGCCCTGAAGGAAGAGGCCAGAAGGATTGAAAAGGAAGAGCTACAGAAGATAATGAAGGAGCTTGAGGCCCAGAAGAGGGAATGGGAAAATACCTTTAAGGCTGAATTTGCCAAACTCAGAGAGAGCGTTCTTGCTCAAAGGGAATACTTTGCCCATCTTATGGTTGAGAAACTCCTCGGGAGGAAGGTATGAAAATCTTAAGCAAAGGAATCCTTCTTTCTGCCCTTTTTCTTGGATTGGGGGCAGGGCTGGTTTTTTCTGCAGAGGAAGGTGCCCATGGAGTAAGCCCCTCTCAGATCAAAAACCTCATCTGGTGGTCCGTTAACTTTCTGGCCCTTGTTGTTCTTCTTTATAAACTTCTCAAAAAACCGGTGGTCAATTTTTTCAGATCTCGCCAGGAAAATATTTTGAAACAGTATCAGGAGCTTCTGGCAAAGAAAAAGGAGGCTGAGGCAAGATATCTTGAGCTTCAGGAAAAGGTCAAGAATTTAAAGGAAGAGGCCGAGGCCATTTATAAAAACTATGTGGAACAGGGTATGAGGGAGAAGGAAAAGATCCTTGAGGAGGCCAAACTTCAGGCTGAGCGATTGAAAGAGCAGGCCCAGCTTTACATTTCTCAAGAGATGGAAAAGGCCAAGGACTTGTTGAGGGTTGAGCTTGCGCAAGAGGCGGTCAAGCTTGCTGAAGAGATCCTCAAAAAGGGTGTTACCGAAGAGGATCAGAGGGTTCTTTATAGAAATTTTGTAGAACAAATTAAAGGGAGGAGTCTGAATTGAGAGCCTTAGCCACTGCCCTTAAGTATGCCAAAGGTCTTTTTATTGCAGCCAAGGAACTGGATAAGGTTAAGGACTTCGGTGAGGAGTTAGAAAAGTTATCTTCAGGTTTGAAGAATTATCCTGAGGTATTGCAGGCCCTTCAGAGTCCCATTTATCCGCCAGATGTAAAGATGGAGATCCTTCAGGAAATCCTTTCTTATTTTAAGGTGGACCCGGAGCTTGAGAGATTCCTGAAGCTCCTTGTGGAGAGAAGGAGGATCCAGTATCTGGAAGAGATTGTGGCCATGTATCAGGCCCTTCTGGATGAAGAGCTTGGCCGGGCAAGAGGCGAGGTTATTACAGCCTTTCCCATTGGTGCTGAAGAAAAAGCAGAGCTTGAAAAGGCCCTTCAAGAGCTTTTAAAAAAGGAAATTATCCTTGAAGCCAGGGTTGATCCTGAGATTATCGGAGGGATCAAGGTGAAAATCGGAGATTACATCCTTGATGGGACCCTCAAGTCTCAGCTTGAAAAATTTAAAGAAATCATCATAAAGGGGGTATAACCGATGGAAGCGATTAAGGCTCAAGAACTCAGTGATCTGATCAAAAAGAGAATTGAGGAGTTTGAGAAAAAGATAAATCTTGAGGAGATGGGTGTAGTTATATCTGTGGCTGATGGAGTTGCACGGGTCTTTGGCTTGAGAAACTGTGAGTATATGGAGCTGGTTGAATTTCCTGAAAGTGGAGAGGTGGGGGTTGCCCTGAACTTAGAGTTTGATAATGTGGGTATCCCGGTTATGGGTGATTACACTAAGATAAAAGAGGGGGATACTGCCAAGAGAACCGGGCAGGTGGCATCCATCCCCGTTGGTGAAGCGGTTATCGGAAGGGTAATTGACCCTGTGGGAAGACCCATTGATGGAAAGGGGCCTATTGAATCCAAGGAGTTTCGCCGTATTGAGATCAAGGCCCCGGGGATTATCCAGAGAAAGCCTGTTAATGAGCCCATGATCACAGGTGTCAAGGCAGTTGATGCCATGACCCCTATCGGAAGAGGGCAGAGAGAGCTCATCCTTGGTGACAGGCAGACAGGAAAAACAGCCATTGCCATTGATGCCATTTTAGCTCAGAAAGATACCGATGTCTATTGTATTTATTGTGCCATTGGTCAGAAAAAGTCCACCGTTGCCCAGATTATTGAGATTCTTCGCAGATACGGGGCTATGGAATACACAACTGTTGTGGCTGCCTGCGCCTCAGACTCAGCAGCCCTTCAATGGATTGCTCCCTACTCGGCCTGTGCCCTCGGGGAATACTTCCGTGATACCGGAAGACATGCCCTGGTTATTTATGATGACCTTTCCAAACAGGCTGCAGAATATCGTGAGATCTCCCTTCTCTTGAGAAGACCTCCTGGAAGAGAGGCCTTCCCTGGAGATGTCTTCTACAACCATTCAAGACTTCTGGAGAGAGCAGCCAAGCTTGATGACAAATACGGCGGTGGCTCCTTAACAGCCCTCCCCATAGTTGAGACCCTTCAAGGGGATGTCTCGGCCTATATTCCTACCAATGTTATCTCCATTACCGATGGACAGATCTATCTGGAACCCGGGCTTTTCTTTGCCGGTATCCGTCCGGCTATAAATGTCGGTCTTTCGGTCTCCCGAGTGGGAGGTTCTGCGCAGATCAAGGCCATGAGACAGGTTGCTGGGAGATTAAGGCTTGAGCTTGCTCAGTATAGAGAATTAGCTGCCTTTGCCCAGTTTGGGTCTGAGCTTGACAAGGCCACCCAAAGGGTTCTTCATAGAGGTGCAAGGCTTGTGGAGATCCTCAAGCAACCCCAATATCAGCCCCTCCCAGTGGAAAAACAGGTTTGTATCCTCTTTGCAGGGACCAGAGGCTTTCTGGATGAGATGCCCCTTGAGGTCTTAGCTCAATATGAGAGAGAGCTCTATGAGTTTATAGAGAGGAAATATCCGGAGATCTACAGGGAAATCAAGGAGAAAAAGGAGATAACCCCTGAACTTGAGGAGAAGATGAAACAGGCCTTTGGAGAATTTAACGAAGAATTCAAGAAAGCCAATAATGTTGAACCCGTTCCTGTTCCATAAGGGGGTAACCTAAGATGCCAAGTTTAAGGGATTTACGCAAGAAAATTGATGCCATCAAAAAGATCGGTCAGATCACCAAGGCCATGAACATGGTGGCCTCAGCCAAGCTGAGGACACTTCAGGGGCGATTAGAGGGATTTAGACCCTATGGGCAGAAATTTGACGAGGTGCTGGCTCAGCTTCTCAGTGCCCCGGGTCTGAATAAGGGGAGAATACCCTATCTTCAGGTCAAGGAATCCGTTAAAAGGGTGGGATTAATCCTGATCACTGCAGATAGAGGGCTATGTGGGGCCTTTAACAGTAATCTTATTCGTGAGGCCGAGGTTCAGATAAATAAACTTCAAAAAGAGGGCAAACAGATAGAGATGCTTCTTGTGGGAAAGCGTGGGATCAGCTATTTCAGAAGGAGATTCCCTGTGCGTGAGGCCTTTGGGGATGTAATGGGTAGGGTTCTGATGCAGGATGCCCGGCGCATAGCCAGATCCGCCATAACTGCCTTTCTTGAGGGTGAATGGGATGAGGTCTATTTGATTTATGGTTATTTTGTCAATCTTATCCGGCAGATCCCAAAGACCGAGAGATTTTTACCCCTTTCCTTTGAGGTAACCGAGAGAAAGGCAACGGGCTCTTACATGTATGAGCCGGATGAGGAAGAACTTTTACCCCAGATTTTACCCCTTTACCTGAATACCAAGGTCTTCTCGGCAATGCTTGAGACAGCGGTTAGTGAACAGGCAGCGCGAATGACAGCCATGGATAATGCCAACAGGGCCTGCACGGATATGGTCAAACAGCTAACCCTTTATTACAATAAGGTCAGACAGGCCAGCATCACCAAAGAGCTTATGGACATTGTGGGTGGTGCGGAGGCTATAAAAGGATAAAAGCAAAGGAGGGAGTGTTCTATGGCTGAGAAGGTTATAGGCAGAATAGTTCAGATTATGGGAACGGTGGTGGATGTGGAGTTTCCTCCTGGACAGGTTCCCAAGGTCTTGGATGCTTTGAGGGTTACCAATCCTATGATTGACGATAGAGAGTGGAACTTGGTGCTTGAGGTAGCTCAACAGCTCGGAGATAATGTGGTCAGATGTGTGGCCATGGATTACACCGATGGTCTTAAGAGAGGACAGGAGGTTCTGGCAACCGGAGGCCCCCTTTTGGTTCCCGTTGGAAAATCCACCCTGGGAAGGATTATCAATGCTACCGGTGACCCTGTGGATGAGGCTGGTCCTATTCAAACGGATAAGATGTATCCCATCTTCAGGCCTGCTCCAGCCCTAACGGAGCTTGATGTGCAGATCAAGGTTCTGGAAACGGGTATCAAGGTCTTTGACCTTCTCATTCCCTTCCCCCGTGGTGGAAAGATGGGGACCTTTGGAGGAGCCGGAGTCGGTAAGACCGTTGTTATGATGGAGATGATTCACAATATTGCTATGGAACATGGTGGAATCTCTGTTTTCTGCGGTGCTGGAGAGAGAACCCGTGAAGGAAATGAGCTCTATCTTGAGATGAAAAAATCCGGGGTTATTGACAAGGCTGCCCTTGTTTACGGCCAGATGAACGAGACCCCTGGGCATAGGGCAAGGGTTGCACACACAGCGGTTGCACTGGCTGAGTTCTTCAGAGATGAAGAGGGGCAGGATGTGCTTCTCTTCATTGATAATATTTACAGATTTACCCAGGCCAACCAGGAGGTTTCAGCCCTTCTTGGAAGGATGCCCTCGGCAGTGGGTTATCAGCCAACGCTGGCAACAGACATTGGAGCCCTTCAGGAGAGAATCTGTTCAACCACCCGAGGCTCAATCACCTCGGTTCAGTGCGTTTATGTGCCTGCTGACGACTTAACAGACCCGGCTCCAGCCACAACCTTTGCCCATCTTGATGGAACAGTGGTTCTCTCCAGGCAGATTGCTGAGCTTGGAATCTACCCTGCTGTGGATCCCCTTGATTCTCAATCCCGAATCCTTGACCCCAACATCGTTGGGGTAGAGCATTACACTGTTGCCCGGCAGGTGCAGCAGGTTCTTCAGAGGTATAAGGACCTTCAGGACATTATTGCCATTCTCGGGGTGGAGGAGCTTTCTGAGGAGGATAAGATCATTGTTGCCCGGGCAAGAAAGATCCAGAGATTCCTTTCCCAGCCCTTCCATGTGGCAGAGCAGTTCACAGGTCTTGCGGGTAGATATGTCAAACTTGAGGATACCATCAGAGGCTTCAAGGAAATCCTTGAGGGTAAGCATGATGATCTGCCTGAGCAGGCCTTTTATATGGTGGGAACCATTGAAGAGGCTGTGGAGAAGGCGAAGAAGCTCCTTGAGGCCTAAGGAGGAAGGGTTATGGCAAGGATTTTTCTTGAGATCATTACTCCCGATAGGGTTGTGGTAAGTGAGGAAGTGGATATAGTAACAGCCCCGGGAGTTGCAGGGGAGTTTGGTGTGCTTGCCAATCATGCCCCCATGGTGGCATCTATCAAGATCGGGGCCCTGAGATACAGGGTTGGTGATAAAGAGGAATGGGTTGCTGTAAGCGGTGGTTTCTGTGAGGTTTCAGGGAATAAGATTACCTTTCTTGTGGAGGCTGCGGAACGGGCCTATGAGATAGATGTTGAGAGGGCCTTAAGGGCCAAAGAGAGGGCTGAGAAGAGACTTCAGGAGTATCAGGCCAAGGTTGAACACATTGATCATGTCAGGGCAAGAGCTGCTTTACAGAGAGCCCTCACCCGTCTTGCTGTAGCTGAAAGGGCAAGGTCCGGACATCCAAGATAAATCTCTAAGTTTGCTCTTTTATTTTAAAAAAGGGCTGGTAAAAAACCAGCCCTTTTATTTAAGTTCTGAGACCTTTGCAAAATTATGGTTTTTGGTAGCCGCACCCTTCAGGTTCCGTGGATTTTATTGAATTTTTATTGATTTTTTACGCAGGCTAAAGGTCTTGCGGCTACCTTAAAAAAAACAATTTTTCAAAGAACTCGTTCTGTCTCATGGCATAAGTTCCAATTCCTCTTTTTAATTTTCTAAGAAGGGTTATATTTTTGTGAAGTTCTTTATGGATAAAAGTAAACTTAGGGAGTATTTTAAGAGACTCAGGGACTCTCAGACCTTAGAGGAATGGCAGAGAGGCTCTGAGAGGATCTGTCAGTGGCTCCTTTCTTCAGAGTTTTATAAAGGGTCTAAAAGGATGGCTTTTTTTCACTACATCAATAAAGAGGTTAATCTTTGTCCAGCTATGGCTAAGGCCCTTGCTGAAAAGGAGGTCTATTTGCCCTGCACCAATCTTAGAGAGAGGACCCTTATTTTCCGCAGGCTTTTTGGGTTTTCAGAGCTTGTGGAGGGGGCCTTTGGAATCCCTGAGCCTCAGGAAAAAAATCCTGCTTTGGCACCAGAGGATTTAGATCTAATTCTCGTGCCTGGACTTGCCTTTGACAGGAACAAGGGCAGACTTGGATATGGAGGAGGATTCTACGATAGGGTCCTTTCCCAGACAGGGGCTATAAAAATAGGTGTTGCCTTTTCCTTTCAGATTGCCAATGAATTACCTCAGGAGCCCTATGATCAGAGGGTTGATTGGATCTTGACAGAAAAGGAATTTTTTTGATTCTTTTCGCAAGACCCAAGGGCCTTAGGGCTACCGAAAAAGATCAATTTTCAAAATTGTTTTTTTAAGGTAGGCGGAAGACCTTTAGCCCGCGTAGGTTTTTTAAAACAAAAAAGCTTACGCAAGCTGAAGCTTGCGGCTACCAGAAAGCCAAAAAATCAAGAGTCATAGATTAGGTAGCCGTTAGACCTTTAGGTCTTGCGGGAGAATTAAAAAAAACAGACTAAAGAACACGCAACCTTCGGATTGCGGTTACCAAAAACCTAAAAAGAACCATGATTTTGCAATGGTCTCAAGTAAATCTGACATGAGAATTTAAAAATTTCAATCATCCAATTTTGCTAAGGTCTCATTTGATCCGGTGAAAGGCTCCACATTGTCTTTTCAAAAGGAGTTTGTTATAATTAACTTAGGTTATAAAATTTTGGGCTGGCTAAGGGGCCGGGGAGTAACAAAAACTTTACCATCATAGTTATAGTCCGTGGATAGATCAGAAGACCTCCAGAGGACCCTTAAAGAAAATCTTGAAAGAGTCCTGGAAAGGGTGGAAAGGGCCCTTGAGCAGGCCCGAAGGAAAGATGAAGGGGTAAAGATCCTTGCCGCAAGTAAAAGGCAGTCCCAGGAGAAAATCAGGCTTCTTTACCACCTTGGAATCAGGCTCTTTGGCGAGAATTATGTTCAGGAGGCTGAAAAAAAGGTTGAGGCCCTCAAAGATCTTTCCATTGAGTGGCACCTCATAGGCAGGCTCCAGACTAACAAGGTCAAAAAGGCCTTAAAGATATTTGATGTCCTTGAGACCTTAGATAGATTAGAGCTTGCCCGGGAAATTGAAAAAAGGCTTGCTGATTCAGAAAGGGTATTGCCGGTGCTTATTGAGGTAAATATTGGATGCGAGGAGACCAAGGCAGGGGTAACCCCTGAGAATTTTCTTAAATTCTCTGAGGAGATTGTCCAATTTAGACATCTTGAAGTTAGGGGGCTTATGTGTCTTCCTCCTTTTAAGGAGGACCCCGAAGAGGTTCGCCCCTACTTTGTAAAAATGAGAAGGCTCTTTGAGGAAGTCAAGCCCCTTTTCGGGCCTAATTTTAGGGAGCTCTCCATGGGGACAAGCCAGGATTTTGAGGTAGCTATTGAAGAGGGGGCAACCATTATTCGTCTGGGGACAATCCTTTTTGGCCCAAGAAGGTGAGGGACACTCCACTTTTTCTGCTTTCAACAGCCCTTTTGCTGGGTCTTTTTACAGCCTTTTATGACTTTCCTGTCCCTGTTGCCTTTCTCTTTGTCCTTCCCTTTCTCCTGATTTTATCCAGAAGGCGAGTACTTCTCTGGATCTTGCTCTTTTGGGTCTTTTATTTCACCGGGGTCCTTTACTTTACTGACAAGAAAAAATTTTTGGATTTCACCTCAGCGGAGGTATATCTTAAGGTCCACAAGATTGAGCCCTATTATGATAAATACAAGGTCCTTGCAGAAAGCGAGGGAAATTGGATAGAGTTTTCTACGAGATATGGAAGTTTTAAACCTGGAGATCTTTGTAAGGTCACCCTTAGAGAGAAAAAGGGCCTGAGACTTTTAAATCCCTTTGGGATAGCCCTTGAGGAAAGGCTCTTATCAAAGGGGTTGCAGGGTGAATACCAATTGGAGGAAAAAAAGGGTTTTTACTGCACCCAAGCTGCGGGAAACCTGATTGAGGGCCTCCGTTATAAACTCTTTCGGTTCTCTGAAGGACTTTCCTTTCTTTCCCGGGGACTTTTCCTTGCCCTTGTCCTTGGGGTGGATAGCCAGCTCCCCAAAGACTACATTGAGACCCTTAAAAGTCAGGGGCTCTATCATCAGCTGGCTATCTCCGGATTTAATCTGGCTGTCCTCTACGGACTATTCTACAAATTCTGGAGATGGCTTTTGCCCTTTACTCCCCTTATAAAGCTTGGATTTCCCATTCAGCTATGGGCCTATCTTTTTTCTCTTCCCGGTGCCTGGCTCATTTTAATTTTTTCAGGCTTTCAACCTCCTGCCTTAAGGGCCTTCATTTTTCTCTCAATCCTTATCCTGAGCAAGCTACTTTTTAAAAATACCGAGGCCCTCCTGCTTTTGTTGCTCACTGCCAGTCTTCTGGTAATCTTTGATCCAGCCCTGATCGGAAGTCTCTCCTTTCAACTTTCCTTTCTGGCAACCCTGGCCTTGCTCCTGGGAGATAAGATCTTAAGGCATAGATTGAGACTAAATCTTGACCAGGAGGTCCCCCTTTTAAAAAGGCTCCTTTTTAAGGCCTTTTATGGCCTGGGTTTATCCATTATGGTGAGTCTTTTTACCTTTCCCTTCCTGGTCTATGCAACCGGGGAGTTTCCCCTGGCCACACCCTTAAATAATCTCCTGGCCACTCCCTTCTGGAGTTTTGTCTTTATCCCCTTTTCAATCCTTTCTGCCCTCCTTGCCCTTATCTATCCACCTCTGGCTGGATTTGTTATGGAAAGGATTGGGGAGGTCTTTTCCTTTTACATGCATTTTCCCCTCTTCAGTTTACCTGGAAGATCTGCCCTTCCTGTTAATCTCCTCTTGCTCTGGCTCTTTTTTATCACCCTGCTTGGAGGCCTCTTCTTTCGCATGACCTTCAGAAGAGGGATAAAGATAGCTACTCTTATTCTGATGGTCCCTTTGAGTTACTTAGGTCTTTCTTATTTCTATCAGAGGGTCTCCTTTGTTTTAATACCCAGGGCCCTCACCCAGCAGGCCCTTTTGATTAAGGATAGGGAAGATTTCTATTTAGTTGTTAAGGAGGGGAAAGGGAGTGAGGTGGAAAGGTCCTATCTTTTGATACCTCTTTTAAAGAAATTGGGGGTTAAGGAGCTTAAGGCCCTTCTCTTTCTCTCTGAAGAGGCCTCTTTCAGGGACTATCAAAGGGCCTTTTCCATTGGAAAAACCTATACCTTATCTGATTTTGAGCTTTTTGAGGATCTCCGGGTCTTTAGGCCTGGTCTTGAGTTTGTCCCCCTTCAGAAAGGATTATATCTTTTGGAATTCCAGGGCCTAAGCATCCTCTGGGATGAAGGTTTAAAGGAGAGGGCCCTTCCGGGAATTGAGGTGTATTACAGGGTAAAAGGAAGGTCTAAGATGCGAAAGACCCAGGGTATCTTTGAAAAAGAAAGGACCTCGGCAACTTTTCTTTTTCCCGAGGAGTCTTATTTTATAGTTCTTGATGAGAGGGATAGAGGGGCCTCTTTTCTGGGTAAAAGCCTCTTTCCTTTCTGGATTGAGCCTTCCCGAAGGATTGCCTATAGAGCCTTTGAGGATTAAAATAGAGGGATGTTCAAACAATTTGAGACCTTTGAACACGGTGCAGATATTGGGATAAGGGGTTTTGGAGAGACCCCTGAGGCTGCCCTGTCCAATTTGCTTAAGGCCCTCTCCAGCTTGATGGTTGAAAACCCGGATTTTTTAAAGAGAGAGCCCCTTCAGAGCTACCCTGTTGAGGTTCAGGCAGATTTTCCCGATGAGCTTCTTGTGGTCTTTGTAAATCAGGTTTTGAGCCTATCTGCCCTTGAGGGAGTGCTTATTTATGAATTTAAGGGTGAGGTTGGTCTTCAGGAGGAAAGTTGTTATGTAAAGGGAGAGGTCTCAGGAATTCCCTTGGATACTGAGGTCTATGGATATGGGGTTGAAGTAAAGGGAGCCACCTTTACTTTGACAAGCTTTACCCAGGTTAATCATCACTATGTGGCTCAATGTGTTGTTGATGTCTGATGGAAGCGGTCAAGATCGTCCCGATTAAACCGGAAGAGGCAGTTACTGGAAGGGCGAACTTTGATACGGAGAGGGTATTTTCGGTCCTTCCTGAGGAGATCAGAACCCGGGGCCTGAGGATTGAGCTTCCCCTTTTACAGAGACTTCCCCATATCCTCCGGGAAGGAGAGAATTTTTATGCCCTTTTAATCCGTGAAGAAGAAAAATACCTCCTGGCAGACCTTCAGAGAGAGAGACCTGAGAGGGCTCTCGGAATAGCCGTTGACATAGGGAGCACAACCATAGCCTTTTACATCTATGATTTTATTGCGGCTAAAGTTTTAAAGGAATACTCCATCTATAATCCCCAGATAGAGTTTGGAGAGGACATCCTTACAAGGCTCCATTTTGCCAAAAAGAGGGAAAATCTTTTCAGGCTCAGGGAAAAGACCCTTTTAGCCATCAATCAGGAGATAGAGAGATTTGGAGGGGAAAAGGGTGTATATTTTGTAGCTCTCTGTGGGAATACCGCTATGACCCATTTTATCCTCGGACTTCCTGTGAACTACCTTATCATGGAGCCCTATGTGGCTGTAGCCAGAGGGTTTCCCCTTTTTAAGGGGGAAGAACTGGGCCTGAAGATCCATCCCTCGGGTAGGGTCTTTGTCTTCCCTCTTGCGGGTACCTATTTTGGGGGAGATCTGATCGCTGGTTTATATGAGATAGAGCTTTACAAAAGAGATGAGGTCTCCTTCTATATTGATGTAGGCACCAATGCAGAGGTGGTCCTTGGAAATAGGGATTTTCTTCTTGCCTGTGCCGGGGCAGCCGGGCCTGCCCTTGAAGGAGGAATTTTTGAGTGTGGCCTCCAAGCCCGTCCAGGGGCCATTGAGTCCTTTCGGGTGGATGAGAGGACCCTGCGTCTCCACTATGAAACCATTGAAGGGGAAAGGCCTATCGGATTCTGTGGATCAGCGGTAATTCAACTCATAGCTGAACTCTTTCTTCACAGCTGGATCACCCCTGAGGGAAAGTTTAATCTCGATAGGATCTCCCCTCGCCACCGCCTTTATGAGGTCAATGGTGAGAGGGCTCTTGAGCTTGTGCCCAAGGAAGAGACGGCTTCTAAAGAGGCTATTTATCTGAAAGAAGGAGAGATCAAGAGTTTTCTACGCTCCAAAGGGGCCATGTTTACCATCTTGAGGCTTTTATGTGAAAAAGTAGGTCTTTCCTTTGAGGAGATTCGGCATTTTTATGTGGCTGGCTCCTTCGGTAACCACATTGATGTTAGATCTGCCGTTTTACTGGGAATGCTTCCGGAAGAGGCCCTGCATAAAACGATAGGGCTTGGAAATTCCGCTGGGAAAGGGGCCCTGAAGTTTCTTAAAAGGGCGGACTTTGAAGAAGTTAAAAAAATTACCGAGCAGATTACCTATCTTGAGCTGAATATTGAGGGAAGGTTTATGGAACTATTGACCGGGGCCCTCATTATTCCCCATGTCAATCTGGAGCTCTTTCCCTGGGTGAAAAATCTGCTTGAGGAGAAAAAGAGATGTATAAGGCCCTGATCGTTGGAAGGCCCAATGTGGGGAAATCAACCCTCTTTAACACCCTCATTGGCAAAAAAAAGGCTATCGTGGAAAAAACACCCGGGGTTACCAGAGACTTTGTGGTGGACTACCTTGAGCTTGAGGAGGGTAAGGGTATCAGCGTTATAGATACAGGGGGAATAGATCTTAGTTGCAGAGATTTTTTTTCAGAGGCCATTAAAGAGATCGTGGAAAAGACCTTAAAGGAAGTTGACTTAGTCCTCTTTGTGGTTGATGCCAAGGAGGGGCTTACATCAGCTGATGAGGAGATTGCGGACTATCTGAGAAGGTTTTCCCTTCCGGTGGTACTTATCGTTAACAAGGTTGAGGGCAAAGAGGATGAAAAGAGGGCTCAGGAGTTTTTTGCTCTGGGCTTTAAGGAGGTCTTCTTTATATCTGCCAGAGAGAAAAAAAACATCTCCACCTTAAAGGAGAGGCTCAAAGAACTTGCTGAGGAAAAGCTCTCTCCTCTACCCTCAGGGGAGGTGATAAAGGTAGCTATCCTTGGTCGTCCCAATGTGGGAAAAAGCACCCTGATCAACGGACTTCTGGGTTTTGAAAGGATGATGGTCTCCGAAATCCCTGGGACAACCCGGGATTGCGTGGATGTCCTCTTAGAGAGAGAAGAGGGCCCGAGCATATTGCTGATTGATACCCCTGGTATCAGGAGAAGGGCAAAGATTGAGGAGAGGGCTGAAAAGTTTTCGGTGGACAAGGCCCTTGAGACCCTGCAAAGGGCAGATCTGATCCTTTTCTTGATCACGGCAGAGGAGGGACTAACCCATCAGGATAAAACCCTTCTTCGCCAGGTTGAGAAAAACTATAAGGCCGCCCTTTTATTGATAAATAAGTGGGACCTCTTTAAAAGGCAAAGATCTAAAGGTGAGCTCTTTTTGCAGATTCTAAGACACCACCTCAGATTTCTGCCCTGGCTCCCCTTTCTTCCTATTTCAGCAAAAGAGGGCCTTAATCTGGATAAAGTCTTGCCCCTTGTGGAGGAGATTTACAGAGATTACTCAAAAAGGGTCTCCACCTCTCAGGTAAATACCCTTCTTGAAGAGCTAAAGACTCAATATACCTTTAATGTCCAAGGGAGACGCCTGAAATTTTACTATGCTACTCAGGTTGAGGTTGCCCCACCTACTTTTGTTATCTTTGTAAATGTTGAACCTGCAGAGCTTCCCCGGCATATTGAGAAATTTATCCGCAATCGATTTCAACAATTTCTCGGTTTTGAACGGGTTCCAGTAAAGGTTATCTTCAGGCTAAGGGGTTGAGTTGGATGTTTTTTCTGCCTTGGCCTTGAAGGCCTCCGGTGGGCCATAGTGAATGGCTAAAGTAATTCTTCTGTTTCTGGCATCATAGGGATTATCTTTGAAAAGGGGAAAGTTATCGGCATATCCCACCACCTCAAGGATCTTTTCCGGGGGGATACCATCTTTTTCGAGCTCAAGCATGGCGCTTATAGCTCGGGCTGATGAGAGCTCCCAGTTTCCGGTCTTTCCTCTTCTTGAGGGCACGGCATCGGTATGTCCCTCTATGGAGATAAGCACAGGAAGCCCTTTAAGTTCCTCGGCAAGGACCTTGAGAATCTCCTTTCCCTCCGGGAGGAGTTCCGCACTCCCGGGTTTAAAAAGGGGCTTGTTAAGAAGCTCCATAATCTCAATGCGCACCACCTTTTCTTTGGTTGAGGTCTCCGTTACCTCAATCAGGACATGCTCCTGGAGGCTCTTAAGTCTTGTTTCAATTATCTTTCTTAATTTTTCTCCCTCTCCCTTAACAGTCGGGAGTTCCTGGGTAAGGGATTGAACCTTCGGGCTCTCCATTTTTCCTGTCCGGTAAAACTCCATGAGCATACTGATTCCAGCCTTGGAGAAGATATTAAACTTTTTAAAATAGGCAGCTACCTGGGCCTTGGTTTTGGGCTCCATGAGAGTTACTAACCAGAGGAGCAGGAAGAAGGTCATCATCCCTGCCAGAAAGTCGGCATAGGCAATCTTCCAGGAGCCTCCGTGATGGCCTCCAACAATCTTCTTGACACGCTTTATAATTATAGGAGGGGTGCTCATTTATTTTCTCTCTTTGAGCCTGGCTTCAAGCTCATGAAAGCTTGGTCTCATGTGAGGTGGAATAGATCTTCTTGCAAATTCCACTGCTATCTGGGGAGCCCCGCCCCCGATAAAATAGACAATGGCAGTCTTGATAACCATAAGATATTCCTTTTCTTCTAAGGCGAGTTTTTCCATTCTCGCTGAAAGGGGGGCCATAAAGCCATAACAGGTAAGGATTCCGATAAAGGTTCCAGCTAAGGCTATGGAGAGGTGGTGGGCAAGGACGGCCGGGGGTTCATCAATCTTACCCATGGTAAGGATGATTCCGAGAACTGCAGCCACCAAGCCAAGTCCTGGCATGGAGTCAGCAAGGTTGGAGAGCCTGTGGGCTGGCTCAGCAGCCTCATGATGAATGATCTCAATCTCATTTTCAAGGAGGCCGTCAAGCTCAAAGTGGGTAATATTGGTGGTTAAAATAGACCTGAAGGTATCCCGGATAAAGTCAATGACTATGTGATTGGCAAGGATTTTTGGAAAGGCTGAAAAGATCTTACTTGCCTCGGGGTTTTCTATGTCCTGCTCAATGGAGATTAGCCCCTCCTTTTTGATCTTTTTAAAGATGTCATTTAAGAGTAGCAGGATATCAATAAAATCCTCTTTGGTATAAACCCCTGGTTTGGTCAGGGCCTTGATGGAACCCTGCACAATACCCTTTACAAGCATCATATTATTGGCGGTAAGAAGAGAACCTGCGGCTGCCCCGAAGATGATAAGCCATTCCACAGGCTGAATGATAACCGAGAAATTTCCGTGTTCTAAGGCGTATCCAACAAAGACACATAAAATGACCACTATAAAACCAACTATGGACGGCATCTTAGAGGCCTCTTCTCTCTCTTATGATCTCTCTTTCCTTCTGGAGAATGTAAAAACTCAATTTTTCTCTAACATCCGGAGGGAGATGGAGCCATTCTAAGGCAACATCATAATGCCCTTCCTGCTTTTCACATCTTACAACCCTTCCGTAGAGGTAAAAACCCAAGGGCTGATAGAGTTCAAGGACAAGCTTCACCTCCAGAGGTGTCCCCACCTCAAAGGGTTCTTCACTGGAAAATCTTGCCCCCTTTTCACTCAGGTTTACCCGTTTGATGGGGAGTTCGTGAAAACCCTCCTTTTCTCGGGTAAGAAGATTAATCAGGTAATCCAGCTTGGCATTGATGAGCTTTAACCAGTTATTCAAGGCCTCATCTAAGGTGTCCTTTATGGGGATGTAGGCAAAAAGGGGCATATCTCCGACAATTCTTGCCTCCCTTTCCTTGAGGTCTTTCTCAGAAAGGGGTGTTACTCCAAAGGGCAGGGTTACATCAATTCTTACGGCCTCTCTTTCCATGGCTATCTCTTTTATCGGTTTAAAATCCTCTCTCTTTAAGGATTTTATTATAACTTTTTCTCACGCCCTTGACAAGCTATAATTTATAAGTAAAATCCAGTTTAACTTTTTAAATTTTGTAAAAGGAGGTGTCAAAATGTCTGCAGAGGTCCTTTATGTTGTAGGGCATAAGAACCCTGATACGGACTCTATTTGTTCAGCTATTGCCTTTGCCTATCTCTGGAACGAGTGGAAAAAGAGGGGAATTCTCTCTCAGATGAAGATGCCTGAACTTGAGGCTGTTCCAGTAAGGCAGGGAGAGCCCAATGCTGAGACCAAGTTTGTCCTGGAGAAGTTTGGTTTTGCCGTTCCCGAGATGATGACTGATGGGGCAGGAAAGAAGGTGGCTTTGGTTGATCACTCTGATGTGGTTCAGAGCGTGGACAACTTTGCTCAGGCCGAGGTGGTGGCTGTGGTTGATCATCACAAGATCGGAGATGTGGCTACCCCTAATCCTATCTGTTTTGTCAATCTCCCTGTTGGCTGTTCTGCAACAACTCTTAAGTTTCTTTTTGATAAAACCGGGGTTGATATCCCCAAAAACATTGCCGGGATCATGCTTTCTGCCATCCTGAGTGACACCGTTATCTTCAAATCTGCAACCACAACCCCAATGGATAAGAGTGCTGGGGAGGAATTAGCCAAGATTGCCGGTGTGGAAGATCTTACCAAACTTGGTATTGAGGTCAAGTCCAAGCTCTCCGATGTGAGTGGAATGGCTGTAAGAGACATTATTATGAGGGATTACAAAGACTACAATATGAGCGGAAAGAAGGTGGGAGCCGGACAGATTGAGGTGATTGATCTCTCTCTTATTGAGGGAAGAAAGGAGGAGATTTACAACGAGCTTTCCAAGATGAAACAGGAAGGCGGCTACCACAGCATCGTATTTATGCTTACCGATATCATGAAAGAGGGGACCGAGCTTTTTGTGGTGACCGATGAGCCTGCCCTTATTGAAAAGGCCTTTGGTAAAAAGATCGAAGGCAAAGGGATGTGGCTTGACGGAGTGATGAGCCGAAAGAAACAGGTTATTCCACCTTTAGAAAAGGCCTTTGCAGGTTAGTCTTTAAAAGGGGGCCTAAGCCCCCTTTTATTCCCAGACCTCTTCAATCTTAAAGCTTATATCTACGGCCTTAACTGAGTGTGTAAGGGCACCTGCGGATACAAAATTTACACCAAGGTCAGCATATTTCTTTAGATTCTCTTCGGTTATTCCTCCTGAGACCTCAATCCAGAGGTCAGGCTTAATTCTTCGGATAAGGGACACCGCCTTCCTTAGGTCATCCTCTGAGAAGTTGTCCAGTAAAAGGGCATCAATAACCTTGGAGTCCTTTTCAAGGATAAATTCAAGTTCAGCAAGGCTTTTAATCTCTATCTCTACTTTAAGATTGTGGGGTAGGTCCTTGAGTTTTTTTAATACCCCTTCCAGTCCCCCAAGGGCCTTGATATGATTGTCCTTGATGAGAATGCCATCTGAAAGGGAAAAGCGATGGTTCCGACCTCCCCCTATCCTTACAGCATATTTTTGAAGAACCTTCAGCCCCGGCAAGGTCTTGCGGGTATCCAGAAGAAAGGTAGCCCCAGCTAAGAGCTCTGACATCTTACGGGCCTTTGTGGCAATCCCAGAGAGGTGCTGTAAAAAATTGAGGGCAACCCTTTCTCCTTTTAAAAGGCTCTGGACCCTCCCGAGGGCATAACCGATCTTGGTCTGGGGAGGGATAAGAACCCCCTCTGAAAAGTGCCAGGTGATTTGAATCTCTGGGTCTATCTCCTGAAAGACCGCTTCTGCTACAGGCTCTCCACATATCACAAGTTCACTTTTAGCCAGAAAATAGGCCCGCCCCTTTAAATCCGGAGGGATAAGAATTTCGGTTGTTCGGTCCCCAAAGGGGAGATCCTCCTCAAGGGCCTTTAAAACAATCTCCTTAATCTGCCATTTTTCCATAATTTCAATTTTACCTCGGGCATGAGTTCTTTGCAAAAGCCCATAAGGTCATTTTTTTTTCTGGTAGTTTCATAATTTTGCAAAGGGCTCAAGAATTGGGTTTGCCTTGGTCACAAATTTCAAATTCACCTCTGGAAAAAAAGGAGATAGGACTTAATTTTTATGTTAACTGAAGATTTCCCTTTGTAAAGAGTGAAGGAGGAAAAAGGATGGATGAGGCAAGGGAAAAAGAGGAGACTCCTGTGGAAAAAGAGAGTGAGCAGGGTGGAGAGGAATTAAAGGAGTGGAAGGAAAGGGCCCTTAGATATGCTGCTGAGGTGGAAAATCTAAAGAAGGCCTTTAAGCGAGAAAAGGAGGAATACTTTAAATTTGCCTTGGAGACGGTTTTTAAAGAGCTCCTGCCTTCCATTGACAATCTGGAAATGGCCCTGAGGTCCTTTGAGACCTCCTCCAATGTGGAGGCCCTTAAGCAGGGAGTTGAGCTTACCCTGAAAGTGCTTGTGCAGACCCTTGAAAAATTTGGCCTTAAACAATTTGAACCAGCTGTAGGGGAGCCCTTTCATCCTCATTTCCATGAGGCCTTACAGGTGGAATCCCATCCCGAGGTCCCCAATGGAGGGATTACTAAGGTCTTTCAGAAGGGATACAAGCTTCACGAAAGGGTCTTAAGACCGGCCCTGGTTTGTGTTTGTCAGGGTGGACAGGCAAGTAAAGAGGTCCCATCAGAAGAAGACAACCAAAATGAAAAGGAATAAATTTAAAAAGGAGGTTTGAGCCATGGCTAAGAGGGTGCCTGTGGTAGGAATTGATCTCGGAACCACAAATTCATGTTGTGCCATCTTTGAAGGAGGAGAACCCAAGGTTATACCCAATAGAGAGGGAGCAAGGACGACCCCCTCTATTGTTGCCTTTCAGGAAAGTGGAGAGATCCTCGTTGGGCTTCCAGCCAAAAGACAGGCCATCATTAATGCTGAGAATACCGTCTTTGGGATAAAGAGGCTCATGGGGAGAAAATTTAGTGATCCGGTGGTGCAGGAGTGGAAGAAAAAGGTCCCCTACAAGATAGTTGAGGCCCCGAATGGAGATGCCCATGTGGAGATAAGAGGTAAGCGCTACAGTCCTCCGGAGATCTCCGCTATGATCCTCAGGAAGATCAAACAGGATCTTGAAGAGTACTTAGGGGAAGAGGTTACCGATGTGGTAATAACAGTGCCTGCTTATTTTGATGATACCCAAAGACAGGCCACCAAGGATGCCGGAAGAATCGCGGGTTTGAATGTCCTGAGAATCATAAATGAGCCCACAGCTGCCTGTCTGGCCTATGGACTTGAAAAGAAAAAAGAGGGGCTCATTGCAGTCTTTGACCTCGGAGGGGGGACCTTTGACATCTCTATTCTGGAGATAGGGGATGGCGTCTTTGAGGTCAAGTCAACCTCAGGGGATACCTTCCTCGGTGGAGAGGACTTTGACATGAAGATTGTGGATTACCTGGCAGAGGAGTTCAGGAAGGAACACGGCATTGATCTAAAGCAGGATAAGATGGCCCTCCAGAGGCTGAAAGAGGCGGCTGAGAAGGCCAAGATTGAGCTTTCCTCAACCTTAGAAACAGAGATCAATCTACCCTTTATAACCGCTGATGCCACAGGTCCAAAACACCTTGTAACCAAGCTAACCCGTGCCAAGCTTGAGAGCCTCGTTGAGGACCTTATACAGAGACTTGAGGAACCCTGTAGGGTCGCCATGAAGGATGCCGGGATCACTCCTCAGGACATTGATGAGGTCATTCTGGTGGGTGGTATGACCCGTATGCCAAGGGTGCAGCAGAAGGTAAAAGAGATCTTTGGCAAAGAACCGGTGAAGGGAGTCAATCCGGATGAGGTTGTGGCCATGGGTGCCTCCATTCAGGCAGGTGTCCTTAAGGGTGAGGTCAAGGATGTCCTCCTTCTGGATGTGGTCCCCCTCTCCTTAGGGATTGAGACCTTAGGAGGAGTATTCACCACTCTTATTCCCAGAGGCACAACCATCCCCACAAGAAGGAGCCAGATCTTTACTACGGCGGCAGACAATCAGACAGCGGTTACCATACATGTTCTTCAAGGTGAGAGACCTCTGGCCAAAGATAACAAAAGTATTGCCAAGTTTGATCTCGTTGGGATTCCCCCTGCTCCAAGAGGGGTCCCTCAAATTGAGGTCACCTTTGACATTGACGCCGATGGTATCCTCCATGTAACGGCCAAAGACCTTGGAACCGGAAAGGAACAATCCATTGTGGTGAGACCCAGCTCCGGACTCTCTGAGGATGACATCCAGAGGATTTTAAAAGAGGCTGAGCAGTATGCCGAAGAGGATAGAAGGAAAAAGGAGATTGCAGAGGCAAGGAATCAGGGAGACACTCTGATCTATTCCGTTGAAAAGACCTTGAAGGAACTGGGAGACAGGGTCTCCGAAGACTTAAGAAAGGATGTTGAGGAAAAGATAAGAAATCTGAAGGAAAAATTAGAGGGAGAAGACCTTGAGGCCATCAAGAGGGCAAGTGACGATCTAACTCAGGCCTCCTACAGGCTTGCAGAGATGCTTTACAAGAGTAAGGCCCAGGGGGCTGAGAGCGGAGCTCAAGAGACTTCAGAAAAGAAGCCTGGAGATGAGGTCATTGATGCAGACTTTGAAGAAATGAAATAATGTTAAGACTGGGTATCACTCTGGGCGACCCGGCCGGGGTTGGCCCGGAGATTCTGGTTAAGAGCTTTCCCTTTCTTCAGAGATTAAAGGCAGAGTTCTTAATCTTTGGGGATACCGCTTTAATCCAAGACCTTACCAAGGTCTATCAGTCTCCTCTCCCATCCAATGTGAACATCCTGAATCTTTCCAGCGTAAAGGTTACACCTGGAAGGCCCACAAGCGAAAGTCACCTGGTAGTAGTTAAATACTTGGAAAGGGCCCTGGATTTTGCCTTAGAGGGGAAAATTAAGGGTCTTGTTACCCTCCCGATTAATAAAGAGGCCTTTAAGGTCTGGGGGCTTCCCTTTCGAGGACATACCGAGTTTTTGGCCGAAAGGCTTGGAGCCAGAAATTATGCCATGAGTTTTTATGGAAAGAGACTCAAGCTCTCCTTAGTTACCACCCATCTTCCCTTAAGAGAGGTCCCTCACACCATAAGAGCAGAAAGGATCCTTGAAGTAGCCAGATTGAGCTATAGTCTTTTGAGAAAGATCCAAAGTAAGGGCAAGGATATAAGGATGGCCCTTTGCGGGCTTAATCCCCACGCCGGTGAAGGGGGACTCCTTGGAGGGGAAGAAAAGGAAATCCTTGAGCCTGTCGTAACCCAGGCAAGAATTGAGGGCATCCCCCTCTCTGGCCCCTATCCTGCCGATAGCCTTTTTTACTGGGCTATCCAGGGGAGATTTGATTATGTCATTGCTATCTATCACGATCAGGGACTAATTCCCTTTAAAATGCTCCATTTCAAGGATGGGGTTAATCTTACCTTAGGGCTTCCCATTGTCAGAACATCACCGGTACACGGCACCGCCTATGACATAGCCGGAAAGGGTGTTGCTGAGATTGGAAGTTTTCTCTCTGCGGTGAAGCTGGCTTTTCAACTGGCAAAAAGGGGATAAAATTTCCCTATGAAGAGATTTTTCCTCATCCTTTTGTTTTTTTTTCTTTTAATCCTTTTATCTCTCGGGATCATCGGTTTTAATCTTGATTATTTTCTTAATCAAGACCTTTCCAAGAACCGAATCAAAGGTTATGTCTCCCGTCTTTTTGATGTAGAGATTGATTATAAAAGGGTTCATGTAAATCTGTATAAACTTAAAGTGGAATTTGAGGGTCTTAAGGCCAAGGGTAAAGACTTTGAGCTTGAGCTTCCCAAGGGAAAAATCTTTTTTTCCAGAACAAAACTTTTTAGCTTGAATTTTTATCCCAGCTCTATCTATCTCAAGAATCCCTATTTTTTAATCAGGGCAACCAAAGAAGAGAGACCCTTTGAGATCAAAGGGGTTTACACCTATCTCCAGGCCTCTTCACCTTTCACGCTATCTATAAACAACGGGACCTTTGAATATCGCTATGTGGATGGAAAGGGCTTTCAAATAAAGGGTCTCAACCTTCTGGCAAAGGATAGGGCTCCTCAGGTTTTATTTGACCTCAATGCCACAGCAGGCTTTTTTTCCCGTTTAGACTTCAAGGGAAGACTTAATTACAGGGATGAGTTTTTTGAGGGAACCCTGAAGGTAAAGAAGCTTGATCTAAATAGATTAAATAACAGGGATTTAGATTTTCTGAAGAAAACCGAGCTTGATCTTACCGCCACCCTCTCTCTTGAAAAGGAGGTGCTCAATATAGGATTTACAGGCTCAGCCCCTTGTCTTGCCTTCAATCAGCCCGGCTCCCCCTTTGTATGCGGATTTTTTCAGGGATACTTTACAGGAAACCAGAAGGCCTTTGAGTTAAGGCTTTCACCTGTGGATATGAAATATCCAGAGATCAAAGGGGAGGTCCTCCTTCAGAGATCAAATCAGGATTATTACTTAGAGGCTGGGATTGAGGCCTTAAGTCTTGCGCATTTTAGAGAAATATTAATAAAAATCCTGGATGAAAAAACCAGCCAAGAGGTCTTTGATATAGTAAGGGGAGGCCATTTTGAAAAACTCTCCCTTCAAGCCAAGGGCAAGAACCTTGAAGACCTTATTAACCCACAGAATATGATTATTTCAGGTCTGGTTAAAGAGGGAGAGATTACCTTGGCAGATCTCCCTTTAACGGCAACTAACCTTGAGGGAAAGGTCTTCTTTGAGAAGGGGAGGCTTGATTTTCAGGGAAGTGCTCTTGTTGAGGAGAGGATCTTGGCAGAGGTTAAAAAATTAGATCTCTCTCTTTTGGAGAAAAAGGAAACCCTTGGGCTCAACCTTGACTTTAATGGAGAGGGAAGGACCCTTAGGGAGGTCACAAAGAGGTTTTTGGAGGACAAAGAGGGCTTAGACAAGATTGATGTCCAGGGGCAGGTCAGGGGTTCTCTTGAGGTATCAGGTGAGCTGAGAAATCCCGAGGTTTCTCTGTCCTTAAGGCCAGAGAAAACCCTCTTGAAGATAGAACCTTTAAAGGATTGGCTAAACCTAAAAGGCGGTGAAATCCTTTATCAAAAGGAAAGGATTTATGTCAGGGGGCTTGAGGTGGCTTATGGAGAAAATCTGGCCAAGGGAATTTCTGGAGACCTATCCCTTAGAAATAAGACCTTTTCTCTGAGTGGCGACTACCTCTTTATCAAGGAACCCCTTATATACGAATTACTTGGAAAGAATGAGACCCTGAGGCAGTTTTTTAAAGATTATAACATAAAGATTGATGCCCTGAAACTTGATAACCTCTCCTATCAGGGAAATATTGATAGACTTAAGGAAGAAAACTTTCTTGATTTGTTGAAAAACCTATCCCTTTCAGGGGATGTAGAGGCTCTCTCTTTTGATGCCCCCTTAAATAACGAGACCCTTCACCTCTTTAGCCCTCTTTTAAGGTTTTCTCTTAAAGAGAATAGGATTAAGCTTATTGAAGGCCAGGTTTTTTCAGAAAATTCAACCCTTGATATCTCGGGAGAGTATGACTTAAAAGAGTCCCTTCTTTCTCTCAAAGGGAGAGGACTTTTAAGTAAAAACCTTATAGGAAGGTTAAATATCACCAAAAAGGCCCCTTTTTCACTGAAAGACCTTCCCCTGAGCCTTCAATCCTTTGAGTTTTCCTATTCTCAACGGGATGGAATAAATTACCAGGGAAGGCACCTCATTGGGAATCTGAGTGTGGAAGGGGAGATCCAAAAGAAGGAAGCCCTCTCCATTAAAGCCAAGGTCTCTTCCGAGAAAAATGACTTTAATCTTGAATTCCTTTCCTTAAAAGATAAAGTTGATTTTTCCTATCATGGTCTTGCTGACTTTAAAGAGATTTCTTCCCTCTTTGAGGATCCCTTGATAGAAAGAGGGACCCTAAAGGGCGATTTCAGGGTAGGCCTTGACCTTACTAAGAAATTCTTTGCCAGGGAAAACCTCTCCCTTAAAAAAGGTCTTTCAGGACTTATGCAGAGGTTTCTTGATGAGAGACCCTTAAGTCTGGATGGAGCCTTTGAGATCAAGGACCTGAAGGTAAAGGAAGGTTTCATAATCACTGGTGGATTTACTTTGCTTACTGATCAGATCAAAGGGGATAACCTTTTAATGGAGTTTGATAATTCAAGTCTAAGGGGTGACTTGGTTCTTACCTTTGGAGAAAAGGTCTTTGATCTAAAGGGAAATTTTTATGTGGATAACCTTGATTTAAAAGGGAGAGTTGAGACCAGAATGACTGAAGAGGAGGGTCCATCCTATCAGGAATTATTAAGGGAGCTCCCTCTTGAGGGTGAGTTAAAACTTGAGATAGCTCGGGCCCTCTTACCTACCTCTCATGAGGTAAGAGGTCTTCAGGCCAGAATATTGAAGAATGGAAAGGTTTTCCGAGTTGAGGCCCCAGAAATTCAGTTTTGCAGACTTAACTTTTATGCAGAATACGAAAACAACCCTGAATTTCAATATCTCTTTGTGGATTTAAGGCCTGCCAAAGGGGATTTTCTTGACCTCTTTTCCTGTCTCTATCCAGAGGAGATGCCAAAGACCATATTTGAAGGCCCCTTTGAAATGCAGGGTTTCTTTTACACCGATGGAGAAAAGGGGCTCTTTGAAAATAGTTACGGCAAAATCGAAGCCCTCTCTGATAAAGGATATATTTACAGGGCCCCTCTTCTGGCAAGGGTTCTCGGTTTCTTGAGCCCTATAGACCTCTTTAGAGGAAAGGTTCCCAATCTTGAAAACAATCTCTTGCCCTATGATGATCTAAATTTTCTGGGAGAATTCAGAAATACCTCCCTTCATCTGGATACCTTTTTTCTATCCGCCCCGGGATTTCGTCTCTTTGGTGATGGGGCCATCTCCCTTAAAGATAAAAAGATAGGTCTTACCTTTCTTGTGTCCCCCTTTAAGACCGTTGATGTGATCCTTGAGCACATACCATTTATCAATAAGTGGGCCCTTGGAAAAGAAAGGATGCTTATTTATCTTCCCCTTGAGGTTGTGGGAACTTACGATAATCCTACCATTGTGCCTCTTCATCCAGCCAGCATCGGTAAAGGTCTTTTCCGTTTTATCTTTAAATTTTTTGGTATTCAGGAGGAGTTTTATAAAAAACCGGAAACCTTTGAGGGTTTTAAAAAACCAGAATTATTCAAGGGCAAAAGTGGAGATTCTTTACGAAGATAAATATCTCCTTGCCGTCAATAAACCAGCTGGTCTTGTGGTTCAGGGGGCAAAAAGCCCTGAGGATTCCCTGCTGAATAGAATGAGGGATTTTATTAAAAAAAGGGATCAAAAGCCCGGTCAGGTGTTTCTTGCGGTAGTTCATCGTCTGGATAAGCCCGTTTCAGGAGTGGTTTTAATTGCCAGGCGAAGCAAAGGCGCAGCCAAAATATTTCAACTCTTTCAGGAGGATAAAGTAGAAAAGGTTTATTTAGCTAAGGTTGAAGGGACCTTTAAAGAGGATTTTGGTATCTGGTGGGATAATCTTTTTTATGAGGATAGCCAGAGAAAGACCCTTGTCTCTGATAGCGTTACCCCTTTTACCAAAAGGGCCATCACCTTTTATCAAAGGTTAAGGGCTGGGGATAAGGAATCTTTAGTGTTGCTTTATCCTGTGACTGGAAGAAAGCACCAGCTAAGGGCTGTTCTTGCTAAAAGAGGCTTCCCAGTAATCGGGGATAGGCTCTATGGTTCAAAGAGAAGACCTGTAAGAGGGGCTATTTTATTGCATGCCCTAAGACTGGCTCTCCCCCATCCCCATACCCAGGATTTCTTAGAAATATATGCCCCTATTCCACCCTATTTTGGAAAGATAGACCTTGACAAAAGGACAATTTTGGAGTTTCTTAATAGAGTTAAAAGGGAAAGGGAGAGCTGGAAGGATGTGTCAGGCTAAGATCTGGGTCAGGGTAGGGCAACAGGAGAAAGAGATTGCCAGAGATATTACCCAATTAGAACTTCAGGGTGAGGAGATAATCCTCAAGACCTTTTTTGAGGCCCCTAAGAGTATCAAGGGGAAGATCAAAGAGATAGACTTCCTGAAGGGAAAGGTCTTGATTGAGGCAGATGTCTTCCCAGAATAATCCTGAGGTAGAGTTGATTCTCTGCGCAAGGTGTGCCTGGAGAGAGTTTTGTGTGAAAAAATTCACCTTAGATAACACAAAACCCATCAAATGTCCGGATTTTTCCTTAGATATTAATCTAATCAAGAAGGAGAAAGAGGGTGATCAAAAGGGAGATAAGGGAGACCCTAAGGGGGGTTCTTAAGGAGCTAAGTCTTCCAGAAAAGGAGATAGGCTTTGAGGTTGAGAGACCCAAAAGGGAGGACTATGGGGATTTTTCAACCAATCTGGCCCTGGTCTTACAGGGGGTGCTTAAAGATAATCCACGGAAGATTGCGGAAACTCTGGTTGAAAAATTGAAAGACAAGGAGGAACTTTTTCAGAGGTTAGAGATTGCCGGTCCTGGTTTTCTAAATTTCTGGATAAATCCGGAGTTCCTCAGGAAAATTTTACAGAGAATCCTTAAGGAAAGGGATCGCTATGGTGCCCTCACCCTTGGAAAAGGAAAGAAGGTGCACATGGAATTTGTCTCTGCCAATCCCACCGGGCCACTTCACATTGGCCACGGAAGGGGGGCAGCCTATGGGGATGCCTTGGCCAGGATCCTTAAGTTTGCTGGGTATGATGTGCACAGGGAATACTATATAAATGATCGGGGAACCCAGATGAACATCCTGGGGGCATCCGTTTACCTGAGGGCTAAGGAATTAACCGGAGAAAGGGTCTCTTTTCCTGAGGACTATTATCAGGGTGATTACATTTACGATATAGCTAAGGAGTCCCTGCGATTATATCCTGATTTACTTCAAAGGTCTGAAACCGAAGCCATTGAGCTTTGCAGAGAGCTGGCGATAAAGAGTATTCTTGAGGATATAAGGTCAGATCTTAAAAACTTTCGTGTAGAATATGACTACTGGTATTCGGAGAGGGATTTGTATAAAAAGGCCCTGGTTGAGGAGGTCTTAGATCTACTCAGAGGAAAGGGATATTTGTATGAAGCTGAGGGGGCCCTCTGGTTCAGGTCCACCCTTTTTGGAGATGAAAAAGACAGGGTTGTGCGGAAGGCGAAAGGAGAATGGACCTATTTTGCCAGTGACATCAGCTATCACTACGAGAAATTTTTGAAAAGGGGCTTTGATTTAGCCATCAATCTCTGGGGGGCGGATCATCACGGCTATGTGCAGAGGTTGAAGGGTGCCTTGGAGGCCTTAGGTATAGATCCAGAAAGATTGAAGGTTTTATTGATTCAGATGGTTAATCTCATTGAGGCTGGAGAACTCAAGAGTATGTCAACCCGCAAGGCTGAATATGTGGAATTGAAGGAGCTCGTTAGAGAGGTGGGGGTGGATGCCGTAAGATTTATCTTTCTTTCAAGAAGTCAGGATTCCCCCCTTGACTTTGATGTGGAACTTGCTAAAAAACAATCTCAGGAGAACCCGGTTTATTATGTGCAGTATGCCCATGCCCGTATCTGCTCTGTTAAGGAGAAAGCCAGAGCCGAGGGATTGCCGGTTGATGAGCTTGAGGAGATGGAGTTAACCAGACTTTCTGAAAGGGAATCCCTGGATCTCATGAAGAAGCTGGCTGAGTTTTCTGATGTGGTTGAGATCTCTGCCCTGCAGTTTGCCCCTTATAAGATAGTTTATTACCTCCTTGAGCTTGCTGGACTCTTTCACGAATACTACAATAAATATCGCATAGTTGGTGATGAAAGAGAGCTAAGCCTTTCTCGTTTGGCCTTGGCTGAGGGGTGTAGGATTGTTATTCAGAATGGGCTTTCCCTATTAGGGGTAAGTAGTCCAGAAAAAATGTAAAAAGGGGGGAAAGGATGGATGAAAAAAAGGTAAAATTTGAATTAAGCCGGATTGCCCTGATTTTTGTGATCCTCTTTGGTCTTTGTTTGCTCATCTGGACCTTTATACTGGGTGTCTGGGTAGGGACAAAGATAGGGGGAAAACAGGCCCCAGAGGAGATAGCTCTGGAGAAGAAGGTTCCTGAATCTCCATCGCCATTATCTGTTAATGCAACCAATGCAACGCCAGGAGTTGAAAAGGCTCCTCCGGTTAATCAAACCACCCCTCAGGCGAATCAGACAACTAACCAGACTGTAGCTCAGGTTAAGGAAGAGAAAAAGGAGGAAGCCACCAAGGCTGAGGTAAAGGCTCCTGCTCAGGCCCCAAAGCATGAGACTGAGGCTCCGAAGAAGGAAGTCCCAAAAAGGACTGCCAAGACAACTGAAAAGGCTCAGACACCAAGGTATGAGAAAAAAGAAGTAGCTCATCTGGCTGAGAAAATCAAGGAGGAGAGAGGAGGTAAATTTTCCATTCAGGTGGGTGCCTTTTCTCAAAAGGAAAAGGCCTTAAATATGATAGAAAAGGCCCAAAAACTTGGGTACAGTGCGGAAATAAAGGAAGTTACCTCTGAGGGCAAGATCCTGTATAAGGTTTTAGTGGGGAGATATGGAGATAGAACCACCGCTGATAGGGCTGTTGCTGAGATCAGGAATCGTCTCGGTGTAGAAAAACCCTTTGTTATTGAAATGCCTTAGTTCCTGGAGCTTAGGTTTTGATAATCCGAAAGGCAAAATTATCAGACATAAAATACATATATAAGCTTATTTTGCATTTTTCCAAGAAAGGGGATGTGGTTCCGCGTCCTTTGGCAGAGCTCTATGAACAGGTAAGAGAGTTTTTTGTATGTGAGGACAGGGACCTTATCGTGGGGGCCTGCTCTTTGCATGTTCTCTGGGAGGATCTGGCAGAAGTGAAGTCCCTGGTTGTGAGCGAGGAATATCACAGGCAGGGTATTGGAAGTAAATTAATTGAGGCCTGTCTGAAGGAGGCTAAAGAATTAGGGATTCCCAAGGTATTTGTCTTGACCACATCCTCAGATTTTTTTAAGAGATTCGGCTTTAAGGAGGTGAATAAACAGGAACTTCCCCAAAAGGTCTGGGCGGATTGCATTAAGTGTAGCAAGTTTCCAGAATGTGATGAGGTTCCTATGGTTTTAGAGCTGAGGTAAAGTTTGTTATTTTTTTCTCGTAGGGGTTGACTTTTTAAAAAAGGAGGATATTATAAATTTGCCTCTTGAAAAAGAGGCCTAATTCTTAATAAAAAATATTTATTGAAGATTATTTAAGTAAAAAAATAGAGGAGGTGGAGTTATGCCTACAGTTGAGTACAAAGGGAAGGTTTTTGAAGTTGATGAGGATGGATTTTTAGCTGGAGGTCTTGATGCCTGGTGTCAGGAATGGGTTGATTATGTGAAGGAGCAGGAGGGTATTACTGAATTGACGGATGAACACTGGAAGGTTATCAATGTTCTTCAGGACTATTACAAGAAAAATGGTGTAGCTCCCATGGTGAGGATCCTTTCCAAGGTAACCGGATACCCTCTCAAGAAGATCTATGAGCTTTTCCCCTCTGGTCCTGGAAAGGGTGCCTGTAAGATGGCCGGTCTTCCTAAGCCTACTGGTTGCGTGTAATCATCTCAGGAATTTTATAAAGGGGGCTTGGGCCCCCTCTTATATATGAAGAGGTATATTCTTAGTCTTCTTCTATCGCTTCTTACTACGATATCAATCCTTTTTGCCCAAGAAAAGCTTGATATAAACAAGGCAACTCTTGAGGATCTAAAGAAGGTGCCAGGTATCGGCGAGGTTACCGCTAAATCCATAATTGAATACAGAGAGAGGGAGGGTGGCTTCAAAAGTCTTGAAGACCTCAAAAAGGTCAAAGGTATTGGAGAGAAAAAATTTGAGGTCCTCAAGAACTATCTTACTGTAGGAGAGGGAGTCTCTTCTTCAACCCAGGGCCTTCCCTTTAATGAGACCATGCCTAAGGAAAGACAGGTCTATTACTATAAAGATGAAAAGGGAGTTCTTCATTTTACCCAGTTTCCTGAGGTTGTCCCTGAAAAATACAGAAAGTCCCTAAGGGTCCTTCGTTAATAAATCAGATGTTAAAGGTTGTTTTCCTTGATGCAGAGGGAACCTTTCTCAAGTTTAATCCCTCCTTGGGTGAAATCTATGGCAAAATCTGGGGTTCCTTTGGGATCACTATTGAGCCTGAGGAGGCCTCCCAGAAGCTAAGGACCTTTTTCAAAAGGGTCTTCAAAGAAGAGCTAAATCCACCCCTTAATGGAGGGGTCTGTAAAGAGGCCTGGAGAGAGGTTTTTGAAAGGGCCTTTAGGGAATACAGAGAGTGTCCTTTTTTTGAAGAGGCCTTCAAGAGGGCCTACGAATTCTTTGCAAGCCCTGAATGTGTTACCCTGGTTCCTGGATTCAAAGAATTTCTCACTAAGGGAAAGCAAAGGGGTCTGAATTTTGCAGTGATCTCCAACTGGGATTGCAGGCTTTATCCCATTCTTAAGGGGCATGAAATTTTTCCCTATTTTGATGCCCTTTTTCTTGGATGTGAAGTGGGATATTTAAAACCTGCCCCTGAGATCTTTAAAAGGGCCCTTGAATACTTCAAGGTCAAGCCTGAGGAGACCATTATGATTGGAGATACCTTTGAGGATGATATTGAGACATCTAAGGCCTTAGGGATGCACACCTATTACATCCAGGGAGAGCCTGATTATTCTTTAATCTGGGAGTGTATTCAGCCCCTTCTATTTGACTTCCAGAAGACTGAAAGCCTGCATCCCCACCCGTAGGGTTGTAAAGGTCTTGCGGATAAATTTTCAAAGGCCCTTGTATAAGTTTTTCTAAAAGGATAGAAGCCTTATTTAAAAAGTGGTTGGCTATAAAATTTTTTCCCAGAAAACACAAATTTTTTATTGACACTTTGCGAAAAATGGATATAATTTTTAGGAAATTTCTTGTTAAGCGAACAATAAGGAGGTCTGCCTGTGTTTAAAACCATAAAGGGTAAGATCCTGGGGACCTTTATCTTTCTACTTATCTTTGTAGCCCTTTTTATCTTTGTCATCCAGAGTATAAATAACTATCAACAATTTAAAAAGACTTTGATTATGGGGGCAGAGGGCATCTTAATTCAGGGTGAAAATATGAGGAAAAATTTTGGCAATCTCCACGAAAAGGGCACCTTTACCCAATATATGGATCTCTTGAAACAGAAGGCCCTTCAGGCCAGGGCTGAAGGAGATGAGGCCAAATACAAAGCCATTGTAAAGGACTTCCTTAATATAGTTCCCGTTGTCCAGTCCATGTGGACAATTAAAATGGGGGAGAGGGAAGGTGGCTATCTCTTTAGAACCCCCAAGGAATATCCCAGAAATCCAGCCAATGCCCCGGATGAACTTGAAAAGGATATCCTCAAGAAGTATCAGGAAGGTGCCATCAAGGGAACCTATGTGGTAGAGGGAAAGTATAGGGATCCTCAAACCGGTAAAGAGAGAAAGGCCCTCAGGGTTTTTAGACCTGTCATCCTTACGGAAGACTGTCTTATCTGTCATGGAGACCCTGCCAAATCTTATGAACTCTGGGGAAATAAAGAGGGGAAAGACCTGACCGGGGGCCCTATGGAGGGCTGGAAGGCAGGAGAGGTCCACGGGGCCTTTGAGATTATCTATTTTCTTGACACACACCTCAATAGGCTCTATTTAGTCATTGGTTTGCTCGCCCTGGCAACCTTTACCCTTATGGTTGTTGCCCTGTTCTTTGTGAGACAATTTATGGTCAAAAATCTTGAAAGGCCTCTTGGTGAGGTAATATCGGTTACCGAAAGAATTGCCAAGGGAGATCTTACTACAGCCTTTACCTATGAGAGGGAAGATGAATTGAAGAGACTGGTGAATGCCCTTGAGGATATGCGTCAGGGTCTTAAGGATTTAGTTAAAGGGCTCCTCAATTCTTTTACCGAACTTTTGAATACCACCGGGATTATGAAGGATAAGTCTCTGCAACTTGACGAATCTGCCATGAATCTCTCTCAGATCACCGAGATGGTTAATCAAAAGGTGGTGGATATCAATATGAAACTGAATGAGGTCTCCCATTCCTTTGAGCAGATGAATCTTGCTATTCAGGAGATTACCCAGAATGTTCTCAAAACCACAGAGATGACCAAGGAGGCCAAAACAAGGACCGATATTGCCCATGAGGTCGTAGAAAAATTGGCTGAGGATTCCAAGAAGATTGGAGAGATTGTTAACCTCATTAATAACATTGCTGAGGCTACCAATCTGCTGGCCTTAAATGCAAGTATTGAAGCCGCTCGGGCTGGAGAGGCAGGTAAGGGTTTTGCAGTGGTTGCTAATGAGGTAAAGGAGCTTGCCAAGCAGACCCAGGCAGCAACTAAAAACATAGAAGACATGATTGCTGAGGTTCAGGAAAATATTAAGAATTCCATCTCTTCCATTGATTCCATTCGTGAGATGGTCAATCAGATTAATGATGCTGCCAATGTCATAGCCAGTGCTGCTGAGGAGCAGACCATTACCGTGGGAGAGGTAAACTCCTACCTTCAGGATACGGCCCTTTATACCTCCGAGATCGGGGGCTCTATGGAGGAGCTTATCAAATCTGTAGAGGCCCTAAGAGGTATCTCTTCTCTCAACCTTGAGACCGCTGAGAAACTGAAAGAGCTTGCCGATACCTTAAGAAAAATTTCTGAGATGTTTAAGCTCTAAGCGGGAATGGCTATGGGATTAGTTAAAAAGGAGAGGATTACCCGGGAGACAAGTATTTCGGTTACCCTTGATCTCTATGGTGAGTATCTTGAAAAGAGCAGGATTACAACAGCCATAGGTTTTCTTGATCATATGCTTGAGCTTTTCAGTTTTCACTCAGGGGTTATCTTTGAGCTTTCAGCTGAGGGAGACCTTGAGGTTGACTTTCATCATACCGTTGAGGACATTGGTATCCTTCTTGGTCAGGCCCTGGAAGAGGCCCTGAGTGACAGAAAGGGGATGGCAAGATATGGTGAGGCAACCATTCCTATGGAAGAGGCCCTTTCTCAGGCGGTGATTGATCTTGCCAGACGCCCCTTTTTGCACTATGAGGTTAAATTTCCGGTTGAAAGAATAGGGTCCTTTGATGCAGAGCTCATAGAGGAATTTTTCAAGGCCCTGGTCACCAATGGACTTTTTACCCTGCATTTGCGAAACTTTTACGGAAAAAATGCCCATCACATAGCAGAAAGCCTTTTCAAGGCCTTTGCCCATGCCTTCAGGCAGGGAATTACCATCACCGAAGAGGAGGTTCTTTCAACCAAGGGTCTGCTCTAATCAAGAAGCATCTTGGGGATTTCGTAGTATTTTCTGGAGCGTTTGATAAATTCTAACCAGCTCTGGGGTATAAAACGGGCTAAGACCTTGGTTGTGGTTGAAACCACAGGATAGGTCAGGGCATGATCAAGGGATTCCCGGGCAGATGGAAAGGGAATAATTATCAGAAAGTAGAGAAAGGTGGTAAAAAGGGCCCCTTTAAGGAGTCCAAAGAGGGCCCCAAGAATCCTATCTCCCAGACTAATGTGCATGGTCTTCAAAAGATAGACTATGGTGTATCCCATGATAACAAAGGTTACATAAATCAGTCCAAAGGCAAGGAGAAAGCTAAGCAAAATCAGGCCTTTGGGATGATGGATAAAATGTGCAAGGTAGGGTTTTAGTTTTAGCGAGAGCCAGCCAGAATAAAGAAAGGCAACAAGCATCCCCACCAAGGAAAAGAAGTTCCTGATAAACCCGCTCAGGAGGCCTCGAATAACAAAATAGGCAATAAATCCAAGGGCTAAATAATCAAACCAGATCATTCCACATACCAGAAGGTCTCATCTTGGGTGTCCTTGAGCTGAATCCCCATCTTTTGAAGCTCTGCTCTTATGGAATCTGCAAGTTCAAAGTTCTTTTCTTTGCGGGCTTGAAATCTTTTGGCAATCAGTTCCTCAATCTCAAAAAGGGGTTTCCCTCTGGCCTTAAGCTTTTTCTCCCTTTCAGAGGCAAAAAACTCTGCCGGATCAGAATTGGCAAGCCCTAAGAGGTTTCCGGCAAGCCCTTGAATATCCTTTAAGGCCTCCTTGAGAAGCCCCTCTTCATCCGTTGTCAGGTCTTTGTAGCGATGGATAAAGTTATAAAGTTCACCCTCAAAGGCAAAGAGATGTCCCATAGCCTGAGCGGTATTCAGGTCATCAAGCAGGGCCTGGACAAAGTTTTCCTTAAACCTCTGCAGGGCCTCTCTGAGGGTTTCAGAGCGTGGAAGAAGACTGCCCTCTCTTTTGGATAGGATTTTTTTTATCCAGAAAAGGGTTTCATAGAGTCTGTAGATGGCCCTTTCTGTTTCTTGAATACTCTTTTCTGAGTAGTCAAGAGGGGAGCGGTAGTGTTTAGAGAGAAGGAAGGCCCTTATGACCTCGGGATGATACCTTTCAAGGAGATAACCTGTGGTGACAAAATTTCCCAGGCTCTTGGACATCTTTTCGCCTTCAACTGTGATGAGTCCATGATGAACAAAGTAGCGCACAAAGGGTTTGCCAGTTGCCCCTTCACTTTGGGCAATCTCATTTTCATGGTGGGGAAAAATAAGGTCAAGACCACCTCCGTGAATATCAATAGTTTCACCGAGATATTTTAGACTCATAGCCGAGCACTCAATGTGCCAGCCAGGTCTTCCCTGTCCCCAGGGACTCTCCCAGAAAGGCTCTCCGGGTTTGGCTCCCTTCCAGAGGGCAAAATCTAAGGGATTTTTCTTTTTCTCTGAGGGATCTATTCTAACTCCAGAAAGAAGCTCCTCCAATCTTCTTCCTGAGAGTTTTCCATATCCTGCGAACTTCTCCACAGCAAAATAGACATCTCCTTCACTTACATAGGCAAGCCCCTTTTCTATCAATTTAGCAATGAGACTTTGCATTTCAGGGATGTGTTCACTTGCCTTTGGCTCATAAGTTGGCCTTAAAACTCCCAGTTTTTCCATCTCCTCCTGGTATTCCCGGGTGTATCTCTCGGTTATCTCTTTCCAGAAGACCCCCTCACGATTGGCCCTGTTTATGATTTTATCGTCAATGTCTGTAATGTTGCGCACATATATTAATTTAAAACCAAGCCATTTCAGGACCCGATGAAGCACATCAAAGATGATGGCAGAGCGGGCATGCCCAAGGTGAGAGGAATCATAAGCCGTAATTCCGCAGACATACATGGTCACCTGAGGCGGATTTAAGGGCTCAAAGTCCTCAATCTTTCGTGAAAGGGTGTTGTAGATGCGAAGTTTCATAAGGAAAGAAGCTGTTCAAAGGATTGGTAACTTGCCTTTTTAAGAATCGAGGATTCCCATTGAAAAACCGGGACTCTTTGGGCCTCAAATTGTAAGACCTTGGGGTCTTCAGGAAGAAAGCCCAGGAGTTTCAGGGAATGCCTGACAGAGATTTCATGAGCAAAATTTTTGAGCTCCTCAGGTAGGTTTGAAGGACACCGATTCACAACCATCCATAGGTTGGCAACCTGAATCTGCAGGCTCCTCAAGAGGTCTGCAATTCTTCCCACGGTCATAATGCCCCGGTGGGAGGCATCGGATACAATAATCAGGTGTTCCATCTCAAGGAGATTCAACCTTGAAAGGTGCTCCATACCGGCTTCATTGTCAATGACAAGATAGTTATAGGAGCGCATTAGTTTCTCAATGGCCTGAGAGAGAAAGGAATGGGCTGCACAATAGCACCCCGGGCCCTCTGGTTGCCCCATAACAATCAGATCGTAGCCCTGGGCCTCAATGATTGCCTGATGAAGCCGCATCTCCACATAGTCATATCTTGCCATGCTATCCGGGACACTTTTCCTCAATTCCTCTTTGATCTCTCCAAGGGTAATCTCTACCTCTTCCCCGAGAAGTTCGTTTAAATTGGCATTAGGGTCGGCATCTACAGCCAGAATTGGTCTTAAATCCTTATCCAGGAGATAGTTTACAAGTAAGGCCGAAAGGGTGCTTTTTCCCGTTCCTCCTTTACCAGCAAAAGAGATTCTAACCGGCATATGCTTAACCCCTTTTCTTTTTATCCAGAAAGAGTTTATAGGTATACGAGTCAATAAGGGCCTGACAGCTTGCCTCAAGGATATCCGTTGAGACCCCAACTGTTCCCCATCTCTTGTCTTTGCTTTTGGAGAGGATGAAGACCCTTACCTTGGATGAGGTTCCGGGAAGACCGGGGAGCACTCTCACCTTGTAGTCCTCAAGCTCCATCTCCCTGATCTGGGGATAGAATCTGACTAAGGCCTTTCTCAGAGCATTGTCAAGGGCATTGACCGGACCATTCCCAAGGGCGGCTGTGTGTTCAACCTCTCCAACTCCCGGGGGCACTCTCACAAGAACTGTGGCCTCTGCCTGAGAAGAGTCAAGGAGTTGTTTCTGATCAAAGACCTTGTATGTGAGGAGTTCAAAGTACTGTTTTGGCTCACCCATGAGTTTGTAAATGAGGAGTTCAAGGGAGGCCTCCGCTGCCTCAAATTCATACCCCTCTGCCTCAAGCTTTTTGATTTCTTCAACGACCTTGTTGACCAGGGTACTCTCTGTATCCAGCTCAATACCAAGCTCCTTGGCCTTGTAAAGGATATTACTTCTTCCCGAAAGCTCTGAAACAAGAACCCTTCTGACATTTCCCACTAAGGCAGGATCAAGGTGTTCATATGTGCGGGGGGATTTTAGGACCGCAGAAACATGCACCCCTCCCTTGTGGGCAAAGGCGGATCTTCCCACAAAGGGAAGCCTTGCTGGATGGGGAAGATTGGCGATCTCAAAGACATAACGAGAGACCTCGGTGAGTTTGAAGAGGACATCCTTTGGAGAGACTTCATACCCCATTTTTAGAGCCAAATTGGGTATAATGGAGCAGAGATTGGCATTTCCGCATCTCTCTCCGATACCATTTATGGTTCCCTGAACCTGGATGGCTCCAAGCCTGACCGCCTCTAAGGAATTGGCAACGGCACACTCTGAATCATTATGCGCATGTATCCCAAGGGGGGCCTTCTTCCCAAGGGTCTCTCTTACCTTTTTTATAATCTCCCTCAGCTCATAAGGAAGAGTGCCACCATTGGTATCACAGAGGACTAAGCAATCTGCTCCAGCCTTAAGGGCCCTTTTCAGGGTCTCTATGGCATACTCAGGGTCCTCTTTAAAGCCGTCAAAAAAGTGCTCCGCATCATAGAAGACCTTTTCAACCTGTCCTTTAAGGTATCTTATGGAGTCTTCTATTATCTGTAGATTGTGCTCTAAGGTAGTCTTAAGGGCCTCCTTCACATGAATGGTCCAGGTCTTTCCGAAGATGGTGATTACCGAGGTCTTGGCCTGGAGTAAAGACTGAAAGATCTCGTCGCTTTCAGGTGTCTTTCTCGGGTGATGGGTGCTTCCAAAGGCAGCTATACGGGTATGCTTGAGATGATAATCTCTTATCTCTTTAAAGAACTGAAAATCCTTGGGATTTGAACCAGGCCAGCCGCCTTCCAGATAATCTATCTTTAATTCATCAAGCTTGAGGGCAATTCTTATCTTATCCTCAACAGAGAAATTGACCTCTTCAGCCTGGGCTCCATCCCTCAAGGTGGTATCATAGAGCTCTACTCTTTGCATGGGCCCACCTCTTGAATTAAATCCTCCATCCTTAGACAGACCCTACCTCTTATCCAGGACTTTCAATTCAGGGGTCTCTTACCAAACTCGCTGGCTTTTTTATCACCTTTCTTCCTTTGCAGGACCTTCAAGTCCAAAGGCCTCGTGTAAAGCCCTAACAGCAAGTTCAGTATATTTTTCATCAATAACACAGGAGATCTTGATTTCACTCGTTGAGATCATCATAATGTTGATCCCGTGTCTGGCCAAGGTTTCAAACATCTTGGTTGCGACCCCTGAATGGGTCCGCATACCAGCTCCAATAATGGAGACCTTGGCAATTTTTTCGTCCCCCTCTATACGCTCAACCCCCAGTTCTTCACAGACCCCTTTTACGATTTCCTGGGCCTGCTTAAAGTCAGTTCTTGGAACAGTGAAGGTGAGGTCTGCCTTGCCATCAGGCCTACCGGTTTGAATGATCATATCCACATTGATTCCTGCTTCTCCCACCGGGCCGAAGATCTTGGCTGCAACCCCTGGCTTATCTGGAACCCCGTAAATACTTATTCTGGCTTCATTTCTATTGTAGGTTACCCCTGAGACAAGCACCTTCTCCATCTCTGCATCCTCCTCGGTTATTAAAGTACCCTCTGCATAATTAAAGCTTGAACGCACAACCAGTGGAACCTTATAGATCATAGCCAGCTCAACAGACCTCATCTCAAGCACCTTGGCCCCGGAACTTGCCATCTCAAGCATCTCCTCGTAGGATACCTTGGTAAGCTTGCGGGCATTGGGGACAAGTCTTGGATCTGCCGTATAGACCCCCTCCACATCGGTGTAGATCTCACAGAGGTCTGCCTTGAGGGCGGCTGCCAGAGCTACAGCCGTGGTATCAGAACCTCCTCTACCAAGGGTAGTAATATCTCCTCTTTCGGTAACTCCCTGGAAGCCAGCTACTACAACTACTTTATCCTCAGAGAGCTCCTTCTTTATCTTTTCAATCTTTATGTCTTTGATCCTAGCCTTGGTAAAGAGATCTGTGGTGAAGATAGGTACCTGATACCCGAGAAGAGATACTGCTTTAAGGCCCAGGCTTTGCAAGGTTATAGCCAGGAGGGATGAGGTAATCTGTTCTCCCGTTGAGACAAGCATGTCAAGTTCTCTGAGAGGAGGATCAGGGGTTATCTCTTTGGCAAGTTTAATGAGACGGTCTGTTTCTCCAGCCATGGCAGAGACAACCACCACAAGCTCATGCCCCTTTTTTTTATACTGGGCAACCCTTTCCGCAACCTTTCTGATACGCTCTAAGTTGGCTACAGATGTCCCGCCGTATTTTTGAACAATTAGCATCTCTCAACTCCTTTCCTCAGAGTCCTTTTCAAATCTCCCCCAGACAGGGTCCTCTCCAAAGTGTTGAAACCAGAAATCCGCCGGGTCTGAACCCGCTGGATTGGGCTTGAGTTCTACCTTATAGTTGTCACAGTAATCCATAAGTAGCTGGTAGGCCTCATTCAGGAGCTTCATCTTCTCAGGGTCTCCCCCTTTGTCAGGATGAAGCTCCTTTGCCAGCCTATGGTATCTTTCCACAATTTCTTTACGGGTGGTTATTAGGGGCAACCGCAGTAGTTTTCTAGCCCTCTCAAGGGCCTCCCATTTCTCCTTCCAATTCATAGTAAATATTTAATAATAAAGGCTTTTCTGAAAAATACAAGACACTGAGTTCTTTGCAAGATTGTTTTTTGTGGTAGCCGTAAGACCTTTAGGTCTTGCGTTGGCTTCCAAAATAAAAAATCAAAAAAATCTGACGAAAGCTAAAAATCAAGAATCATAGATTAGGTAGCCGCAAGACCTTCAGGTCTTGCGCAGGATTTCAAAAATAAAAAATATGCACAACCTATGGGCCAGGGCTGCCAGAACCCTAAAAAGAACCATGATTTTGCAAAGGTCGCTGTAAGAATTTTTGTAATAGGTCTCAAAGAATCCCCTTATGGGGTCATTGATTTTTCTTTACCACAGGGAGGGATTTCCCTTTCTCTAAATACTTCAGCGGTAAAGAGGTAAATCTCTGTTTCAGGATAAAGATAGCAGTCCTCGGGAAGCCCTGCCTTTAGGCAGGCGTGCCTGAGAAAGGTCTCGGCATCCCAGTTATATTCTGTTGCCACCTGTGGCAAAAGTAAACCCCTGTAGTAGCCCTTTTGAATAAGGATTCCGTGTTTCCCCACCTCAAGATCCTCTATACTTCCCTTGATAAGGGGTGAAAGAAGGGATATCTCAAGCTCAATTTCAGGAAGCTCTTCTTTTTGGAGAGGAGGAAAACGGGGGTCTCTAAGGGCTGAGGAAAGGGCTATCTCACATATTTCTTCATAAAGGGGCCTCGTAGGGTAGATGTTGCCGATACATCCCCTCAAGCTGTTTCCTTTCCAGAGGGTAACAAAGGCCCCTCTTTTTTCAAAAAGATGAGGGTATTTTTCTTGAGGGGTGGGGGGAGAGGGGCTGAAGGACTTGCCTTCAAAATAGAAGCTTAGAGCCCCTCTTATAAGTCTAAAAAGATATCGCTTTTCCTCATCAGAAAGCATTTACTCTTAGGAGGTCTTTCCCAGTTTGTTTAAGATAAACTCTGCTGGTAGAACTCCACTTTTCATCTCTCCATCCGGGAAAACAAAGGTAGGTGTTCCACGAACCCCCAGTTTTTGCATAAGTTGAATAGAATCATTAATCTTTTTTGTCCCCTCGGCACACTGATTTTTACTGAGATACCCCTTTTTTAATCCCTCAAAACCTTTATTGTCACAGAGGATGGATATGGATTTGGCCTTGGCCTCAGGATGAAGGGGTTCCAGAGGAAAGAGGATTACCTTTACCGAGAGCTTGCCAGCCTTAACCAATTCCTCAAGCATAGCCTCAGCCTTTTTGCAGAAAGGACAATCAGGGTCTGTGATAAAGTAGATGCTTGCAGGGGAAGCTCCCCAGGTAAAGGCAACCACTTTTTCCAGTTCCTGCAGGGTCTCTTTGGGAAGAACTTTTTTGTTTAGAAGGGCCAGTTTTTCTGAAGTCAGATTTTTCTTGCTTGAGAGCTCAATAATGTTTCCACTGACAATGAATTGTCCCTTAGAATCGGTGTAGAAGAGGGCCTTATCGGTATCTGAGAGCTTTACTATCACTTCACAGAGACCTGCAACCGGAGATCTTTCAATCTTTTCTAAGGAAAGGCCCTTCTGAATGGTGTCCAAGGTCTTTTGAAAGTCCTCAAGCTTTGGGCAATTAAAGGACTGGGAAACTCCTCCTTTACAGGAAAAAAAGAGTAAGGATACAAGCGTTAAGAGAGAAATCTTCTTTTTCATTTTACTTCTCCTCCTTTTTATAGTGTTTTTTAAGTTTTCTAATTGCTGTACCATACAAAATAATATTTTCATTTATAATCTCTTTAGGTTTAATAGAAGTTCGTAATAAATTAAGTGTTTTTACTTTATCTAACCAAAATTTAACTTCTCTATAATGAATGTCACTATCATTTCTAATTTCTATTTCACCATGAGTTTTTCCGTTTACTTTAAACACAACTTTTTGCTTATCAACTTGATTTTTATTTCTTGCTTTAGAATTTTCAACCGTATAACTTGTTTTTAAAATATCTATTACATCTTTTTGCCAAAAAACATGAAATAATTGGCCATCTTTAACTACCAAAAAATGCACTTCACCACTATTAAAAATACTTTTATTTAAAAATGCAGATAGTATATTGTGATTTTGTAATTCATTACATAATTTTTCCATAGGATTCTTTAAACAATTTTTATAATAAATTTTATTTTTTAGGTAATCCCTTCTATCTTCAGGAAAACAATTGATACATTCTAAAAATAAATCACCCAATTTGTTAATGGCTTTAAATTCAAAATCCTCCTCAAATCTTTTTTTGGCATATAAAAAAATTTGCCACTTCTTTTCACCAGATTTTACAGAATAGGCATATCCATAAGAATCTATCACATCTCTTTTAGCTTGAGGTTCACTATCAAATTCTTTGCCTACACCTAAGACCTCTGCAAATTGGATGGCATCAAGATGTCCTTGTCTTTTGACTCTGCTTGCTTTATCGGAGGTCATTGCTCTCTTTTTAGGCATTTTCAGGTCTCTTAATTATCAGGAGTTCTCTCTCTTTTTTAATGTGATTAGCGTTTTTATTTTTTCTATTAACCCCGATACGGGTCTCTCCTTGCCCCATGGTGTAATGAACGGGTAATTCAATAATTTCAAAGTCTTTATACCATTCTCGGATCGTGGGACAGTCGTTGTAAGATAAGATAAAACCTCCTCTGTGTTTAATCAAGAGATCTCTCAAAAGCTCATGATTGAAGTTTCTGTGATGTATAGGAAAATTCCTTTGAGGATATAAACCTTTAAATAAGGTGCTATCTTTGCCTAAATAATAAGGGGGATCACAATATAAAAAGTCCTCTTTGAATTCAGTTAAAACTCGTTCAAAATCAGCCACTTCAACCTTAATATTTTTGACATTAAAATCTTTCACCCTTTGCAGCATGCGTTCATAAACTAAAGGATTCGCATATACGCTTGACATCCAGCCAAGAAACCCCGGACCATAAGATAAATTGTGATTGAAGTAATAATAGACGGCTAATTTCAATGGAGGCAGCTTGATATGGCCTTCCCAGTGGGCTTTTAAAGTATACTTAACCTTGCTATAGGTCTCTTTATCAGGATTAAGGTTTTTTAATTCTTGATACAAAAGATGGGGTTTCTCAATCTGGATCTGCCAGTAATTTACAAGGATGTCAAAGATGTCAAACCCCAGAACCTCAATGCCAAGTTCTTTAGCCACAGCAATTTCAATGGAGCCACCTCCAAAGAAAGGAGAGACAAGTCTTTTGATATTATCGGGTATTTTTTCTACCACATATCCAACTGCCCAGGACTTACCACCAGCATATCTCAGCGGAGAGGCAAGATACTTCTTGTATCTTCCATCCCTTCCCTTAAGTTGAGATAGAAATTTTCTCTTGATGTCAGGGAGGGACACCTTAAAAAGGGGAAGAGGTCTTAAATCTGGAGATTTTCTCTTCAATTCAAAGGTGCTTTGTAATGGGTTCATTTATTGAATTTTACACCAATTCCTTTAAAACAAAACTCTCTAAGGGAAATCTTCCTGTTCTCTTACTTTTGTCATCGGGATAACCAAGAGCAAGCAGGGCAACCATCTCGTATCCAGAAGGGGGTAGCCCCAGTACCTCCTTGACCTTATCCTCGTTCTTCAATATCTCTCCAAGCCAGCAAGTGCCGAGCCCTAAGGCATAGGCCATAAGCATCATATTCTGAAGGCAGGCCCCTGCTGACTGGTGATCCTTGATCTGGTGATACATGGCGGATTTTTCCAGAAAAACACCTATCAAGACCGGGGCCCTTCTGAGCATTGCTCCGTAAATAGTAAGTTTAGAGAGCCTTTCTTTGACCTCATCATCCCAGATAATAACAAATCTCCAGGGCTGATTGTTGTGTCCCGAGGGTGCCCAGATTCCGGCCTCAATCACCCTCAAAATATCCTCTTTTTTAGGCCTTTCAGGAAGAAACCTTCGTATGCTTCTTCTTCCAAAGATAGCCTCAGTAACGGAGATAACCTGTCCTTCGGACATATCTTTTCGGCTCTCCTTCAATTTTAAGTTCTCTAAGGACCTCATTCCGGATTTCCTCAAGGAGACCCATATCCTCTTCGTAGGTAAGTTTACCCCTTTCCCCTTTTAACAATTTTATAGTCTTGGCCACAAGTAGCCCCACATTAATGGCGTTCATAAGGTCCTTATCATCCCAGAGAGAGGTCTTACTCTTGTAAGAATAGGCAATGGCCCAGGGTGGGATAATTGCTCCCATGGAGTTAAGGGTTGTGATAAGATATCCACCGGTCATAATAGCTCCGGTATCAGCTCCGACGACAACCGCTCCTACTACCTTTCCCTCTAAATAACTGGGTTCTCCAAAGGCTACCATGTTTTCAAGAGAGGTCATGCGGTCAATGAGATTTTTCATAACCCCTGAGGGTGCAAACCAGTAAATGGGGGTGGCAAAGATGATTCCATCTGCTTCATAGATCTTCTGAAGAAGCAATTTTCCATAGTCTTCAAAGATACAGGGGAATTTACATTCTGGCCCTTCACTCTGGATACAGCCTACACAGGGTCTGATATCACCGTCGTAAAGGGAATACCATTCGGTGTGAGCCTTTAATCGTTCGCTGGCTTTGAGGGCTGCAAAGAGAAGTTGAGCCGTGCCTCCTTTTTTATGTGGGCTCCCTAATATTCCGAGAATCTTCATAGTCCTAAGGCCTCCTTCCAGAATCTGGGCAGGGCAAAAGAGGCTTGAT
>CAYTDX010000002.1:9031-10135 GCA_964436655.1 uncultured Caldimicrobium sp. | reverse complement strand
CTTCATAGTCCTAAGGCCTCCTTCCAGAATCTGGGCAGGGCAAAAGAGGCTTGATGGATTTCAAAGGTGTAATACTTAGTGTTATTTAATTCAATTCCCTTGGGATATTGAGGGTTTTTAAAGGGGCATCGCAGGATAAAGGCATTGTCACTCCCAAAGGAGGGCACATTGGCCCGATAAACATAAATCTCTTCCTCGGGATAGACCTCTTTGTAGATTTTGTAAACCCCGACAAGGATGTTTTTCATAGTAAAGGGTGTTCCGCATTGCTGGACAATTAGCCCTTTGGGGCATATTTTTTTTAGTTTTTCATGAAAGTCAATCCCAAAAAGGGCATGGGAGAGCTCCTGGGTGGTCTCTCCAATGTCCGGGTCCGTGGAGTCAATGATTATAAGATCAAAGGTCCTTCCCTCTTTAAGATACTGGTCAACTATTACATAGGCATCTTCTGTAATTAGTTTAAGTCTCTTGTCCTCAGGGTCCTCAGGGAGCAATTCCGGAAAGTATTCCCTGACAAGTTTGGGAATCTTCGGGTCAATGTCAACGATGATTACCTCTTCTACAAAGGGATATTTCAGAACCTCTCTGGCTGCTCCAAAATCACCTCCTCCGCAAATGAGGACCTTTTTTACAAATCCCTCAGGAGCACTCTGAATAGGTATGTGCACTAAGGCCTCGTGATAGACAAATTCATCCTTTGAGGTGAACTGGAGATTATTATTTATGAAAAGGAGTCTTCCCCAGAATTTATGCTCAAGGATGTAGATGTTTTGAAGGCCAGATTCCCCATAGATAATGCGACTTATGTAACCAAAGACATAGTCTTCATTAACATATTCGCCGTAGAAAACCTTTACCCCCTTACCTTCGGTTTGCATAGCAGGAGACATGATCTCTTTCTTCATAGAAACTCTCCTTGAAGGCCTTTGAGAAGGGTTTTTTACCTTAATTTAAATCATCTCCCCCTTTTGTCAATCTTCTGTATAAGTCCATTAGATTTTAGACTTTGTGAGTTCTTTGCAAAATTAGTCTTTTTCGGTAGCTGCAGGCTTCAGCCTGCGAAAAAAATTAAAAAGAAGACTAAAAAAACGCAAGCTAAAGCTT
>CAYTDX010000002.1:0-9021 GCA_964436655.1 uncultured Caldimicrobium sp. | reverse complement strand
AAGCCCTTTCGCCTGCGATGGTTTTTTAAAACAAACAATCAAAAAATCTGGCGCAAGCTAAAGCTTGCGGCTACCACAAATCCAAAAATCAAGGGTCATAGATTAGGTAGCCGCAGGACCTTTAGACCGCGTAGGTCTTTGCAGAATAATAAAAATTTTTTCTAAAAAGAAAGGGAACTTATGCATTTTTTTCTTCTATAAGGACTGTTCTAAAATACTTTTATAGGGGTTTTGGTGGGCATATGCGTTAGCTTGCGTGAAATTTGGTTTTCCTCTGCGGTCTAAAGTCCGCATCTATCATACACTTAAAAAGGAGATACTGGTTACCGCAGGTCTTAGGTTTTGCGTTCTCCTTGACCAAGAGCGTTTCGGGTTTCTCAAAATCAGGTAAATGGGGAGGAGAGGATGAGTTTTTAAAACCTGGAGATGTGTTAAAATATAGTTTTCCATATCTTTGAGGTCTGGGGAGGAATAGAAAATGGACTGGAAGGAGACCTTAAATCTACCGAGGACTGAGTTTCCCATGAAGGCCAATCTTACCGAGAGAGAGCCTGAGTTTTTGCGGTTCTGGGAGGAAAACTCTATCTATGAAGCCATGCTTGAAAAGAGAAAAAATAGCCCCTCCTTTATCCTGCATGATGGACCTCCCTATGCCAACGGACATATCCACTTAGGGACAGCCTTAAATAAGATCCTTAAGGATATAATTATCAAAAGCAAGACCCTTCTTGGTTTTTATGCCCCCTATATCCCTGGCTGGGATTGTCATGGACTACCCATTGAGTTGAATGTGGAAAAGGAGCTAAAGGTCAAGAGAGGGGAGCTTCCACCTTTAACCATCCGGGAGGCCTGCCGAAGGTATGCCGAGAGATTCATCCATATCCAGAGGGAGGAATTCAAAAGGCTGGGTGTCCTGGGTAGATGGGATGCCCCTTATCTGACGATGAGTCCGGAATATGAGGCTGTGATTGCCCGGGAGTTTCTGAGGTTTCTTGAGACGGGACAGGTCTATCGCAGAAAAAAACCCGTTTTCTGGTGCCCTACCTGTGTTACCGCTTTGGCTGAGGCTGAAGTGGAATATGAACCGCATACCTCTCCCTCCATTTATGTTAAATTTCCACTCCCTGAGGAGACCAGGTCCTTCCTTGAAAACCATCTTGCCATAAAGATTGATAAACCTCTTTCCATCCTGATCTGGACAACTACCCCCTGGACCTTGCCTGCCAATCTGGCCCTGGCCTTTAATCCTGAATTTGACTATCTTATCGTTAATCTCGGAGAGGAATATCTTATCCTTGCTGAAGGGAGGCTTACAGCCCTCTGTGCAGAGCTAAACCTTGATCTGCCTCCCCTTTTAGCCCGCTTTAAACCGGATTTCCTTGAAGGTAAAAAGGCAAAGCACCCCTTTTACCCGAGGGAGTCTCTTCTTGTCCTTGCGGATTTCGTTACCCTTGAGACAGGAACAGGTATCGTTCACATAGCACCCGGGCACGGTGAAGAGGACTACCAGGTGGGCCTGAAATACGGCCTTGAGGTCTATACACCTGTTGATATTGAGGGGAAATTTTATAGGGATCTGCCCCTGGTTGGAGGGCTTAAACTTGATGAGGCCAATCAGGTCATTCTGGAGGAGTTAAAGAATCAGGGACACCTCCTTTTTTCCAGCCATATTTCCCATAGCTATCCCCATTGCTGGAGGTGTAAAAAACCGATTATTTTCCGGGCCGAAGATCAGTGGTTTATCTCCATGACCGCTAAGGATTTGAGAAAAAAGGCCTTAGAAAGCCTGGATAAGGTGAAATTTATACCTGCCTGGGGGAGAAACCGCCTTGAGAGTATGCTTGAAAGAAGACCAGATTGGTGTGTTTCCAGACAGAGGGTCTGGGGTGTGCCCATAACGGTTTTCAAATGCAAAGATTGCGGGGAATATCTCAGGGATTACAGGTATTATGAAAAGACCATAGCCCTCTTTGAGGAGAGAGGATGCGATCCCTGGTTTGAAGAGCCCGTAGAAAACCTCTTGCCCGAGGGCGCAACCTGTCCGGCCTGTGGAGGTTCCTCCTTTGAAAAGGAAAGGGATATCCTTGATGTGTGGTTTGACTCAGGGGTCTCCTTTGCAGGAGTTCTTGAAAAGAGGAAGGAGCTCAGATTTCCGGCCCAACTTTATCTTGAGGGTTCTGATCAGCACCGGGGATGGTTTCAGAGCTCTCTCCTTTGTTCTGTGGGGACAAGGAATGTTCCTCCCTATGAAGCCATCCTGACGCATGGTTTTGTAGTAGATGGCAAGGGCAGGAAGATGTCTAAAAGCCTTGGAAATGTCATCCATCCTCAGGATATAATAAAGAAGTATGGGGCAGAGATCCTTCGGCTATGGGTTTCAGCTGAAGACTACCGGGATGATATTAAGATCTCTCAGGAGATTCTGGAGCGTCTAGTTGAGACCTATCGCAAGATAAGAAATACCTGCAGGTTCCTTCTGGGAAATCTCTTTGACTTCAATCCTGCTGAGGACCTCATCCCCTTTGATAAGCTTCCCTCTTTTGAAAGGTATATCCTGCACAGGCTAACCGAGACTCTGAGGAAGATAAAAAGGGCCTATGAAACCTTTGAATTCCACTTAGTAACCTATGAGATTCATCGTTTTTGCACTGTGGAGCTCTCCTCCCTTTTTATTGATATTAATCGGGATTATCTTTACTGTGAGGCAAAGAATAGTTTCAAGAGGAAGGCAACTCAAAGTGTCCTTTACATTGCCTTAGATACCTTAGTAAAGGTTATGGCCCCCATTCTTTCTTTTACCGCTGAAGAGATCTGGCAGTTTTTGCCCTATGCTAAGGAAGCGGAATCAGTCTTTTTGACAGACTTTCCGGATTATAATTTTGAGATTCCTGAGGAGGAGTTAAGGCACTGGAAGGAGGTTTTGCTCCTGAGAGAGGAGTTTTTAAAGGCCCTCGAGATCGCCAGGAAGGATGCTAAGGTCATCGGGAGCTCCCTTTCGGCTGAGGTTTATTATTCAGCCCCTTCTGAATTTAAAGGGACCCTCTCAGACAGGCCCTTCTGGGAATATCTCTTGATGGTTGCCAGAATGGAAGAAGGTGAACTCTTGAAAGAGGGTATAGCCTACGAGTCAGAGGAGATCCCTGGTTTGAGGATTTTTATCAAAGAGACCGCTTATAGGAAGTGTGAAAGGTGCTGGCAGAGACGCCCGGAGGTTGGCACCCTTGAAAATCCTGAGCTTTGCAGGAGATGCCTTGAGGTGGTAGGTTCTGGTGAATAACAGAGCCTTTTACTTATCAGCCCTGCTGGTTCTCTTCCTGGATAGGATAACCAAATATCTGGTCCTTAAGGCCGGGGATTTGCCCAGGGAGCTCTTACCCTTTTTCAATCTCACCAAGGTCTGGAATAAAGGGGTTGCCTTTGGCTTTATGGGAGGCTCCCCTGAGTTTTTCTCCATGCTCCTTTTGATAGCCACTCCCATAATCTTACTTCTTTTATTGATCCTGTCCAAAAGAGCCGATATAAAAAATAAGATCGCCTTTGGGTTGATCCTTGGAGGTGGTCTGGGAAACTGGATAGACCGCATTGTCTTTGGAGCGGTGCTTGACTTTATAGACCTCCACTTAGGGGAGTTTCACTGGCCGGCTTTTAATGTTGCCGATGCGGGAATAACAGCAGGATTGATATTACTGGTAGTGAGCCATGTATTTAAGGATAAGAGAAAATAGGCCCCTTTTCCGGTTACTTTTTAAGACCCGGGCTGAGTATTTTCAGGACTTTCTTTTAGACCTTCTTTCTAAAAACTTTGAGAGAAAAGATAGCCTCCTTTTTGAGGCTCAACCTGAAAAAATTGTCCAACTCAATGATATCCTTTATCAGATTAAAGAGATCTTCGTTAAAGAGTTAGGGACAGCTCCTCCCCCCTATGTCTTTTTTTTATCCAAGAGGAACCCACCTTTACCCAACACTTATCTTCTGAGACCAGGAAAGATCTATTTTACAGAGGATCTCAAAGGGGACCTTCAGAAGGTCTTATCCGAGGTAAAGCTCTTTTTTAAGCTTGAGAGGGTCAGGGAAGGTCTCTTTGAATTGGTCTTGCCAGCTACAACTGAGCCAAATCTGATCTTACCTTATAAGGACCTCTTTTTCAGCCCTGAGGAGAAAAAGTGTTTTTACTGCCGTACCTATCTGCATGCAAGTACGGATTGTCCGGGTTTAAAGGTTTTAGATGTCTATGGTTTCTATTCCAGGCTTCTCACCTATTCTCTAAAGGACTTATCCGAACATCTCAAGACCCAGCTTTTGCTGGAGGAACCATCAGGGGAGATTCTCTCCCTCTTTTTTAGCCGGAATTTTTTTCTTTTCCCCTCCTTTCTAAAGGTTGTCTTCTATCTCTTCAATGAAATTGATAACTTCTCCCTATTAGGTCTTAATCTGCCTTTGCCTGTGAGGGGTGGGGATCTGGCTCTGGCCTTAGAGGACCTTATTCACCTGCGCATTGAACAGGCCGAAAGACGCTTTAAAGAGATAGAAGAGGAGGATTTTAGGAGGGAACTTGGATTATCTCAGGTAGAGTTTCTCAAGGGAGACTTTAATCGCTCTCTATATTATCTTGAAAGCGCTTTAAGCCTGGTTAAAACTCCTTTTTTAAGGGGTTTTATTTATTTCTACAAAGGATACATCTCTCACTACCTTGGTGATCCCTTCAATGCCGAGGAAAATTATAGATTATCCCTTAAAGAGGACTCAAGTTTCTTTCCCTCCTTTTATTACCTAAATCTCCTCACCTTTGAGAGGGAGGAGCAGGTGGAAAAGGTCTTCCCCTTTTTTCAGCACCCCTACATTATCTATCTTGCCTTTCTTGACCCGGCTTTCATAAAGTATCAAAAGCCCCTGGAAGAGTATTTAGAAAAGTCCTTTGACCGGATCAGAGAAGAGGCTGTGGAGAGACTCAAAGAGGCGGAGGATAAGTTTCACAAGATTAAGGACATCATGCAGGATGAGGAGGTCAGTGAAATCAATGAAAAACTTGTGAAGATCCGAAAGGATGCCTATGAAGGAGGAATAGCCTTAGTTGAAGGGGCCGGGAAAAGGGCCATGGAGCTTGCGCTGGAACTAAATGGATACATTTTTTCCAGGCTTAAGAGATATAAAAAAGAGTTTACCCAGCAGGAGGACCGCTATAGGGTGCTCTTCAATTTCTGGCAAAGATATCCCTATAAAACCGAAGAGGTCTCCTTTGGCCAGACCCTAAAAAGGGCCCACGATTTGATTGAGCGAATTGATAGAAGACTAAAACGCTCAGAGGTAGCTAAGGAATTGAAATCAATCAATAAAGATCTAACAACCCTTAAGCAATTTATGGATGAGTTGAGCAAGCTGAGACCTGAGCTTGAGAGGAAATGGAGATTTAGACAAAAACTTTTTAAATTTATAAAGACCTTTTCCCTAGCCGAAGGTGGTCTTGTCCTGGTCTACCTCATACCCCTCTTTACAAAGACCCAGACCTTTTTAAGCTCCTTTTTAACATTCCCCTATTTTCTGATTTTTTCATTTTTCCTTTTTATAATCACTCTGATTATCGCTCTTCTCCAGGATGAGTCCTCCTGACTTCCTCTGGGTCTCAGCCAAGGGAATACCCTTTGAGGGATATCTTTTCCTTGAGCCTGTGGATGAGCTTTTATTATTATCTGAGGCATCCCCTCAGGACATAAGGGAATTTTTCAAGGCCCTTCAGCAGAGGGTCAAAGAGGGGCTCTATGCCCTTGGCTTTGTCTCCTACGAACTTGGCTATCTCTTTGAAAAGAGATTGCACCCCCTTTTCCGTAAGCCTGAGCTCCCCCTGGCTCATTTCATACTCTTTAAAGACATAGAAAAGACTTCCCTTTTCCCCCTTAAGGAGAACCCAGCATTTAAGATATCTGCTCCAGAACTCCTTACAGAACCTGAGAATTATCTTCAGGCCATTTCCAGGATCAAGCACTATATTGCTACAGGAGATACCTATCAGGTGAACTTTACAACCAAGTTTAGATTCACCTTTCAGGGGGATCCCTTTGAGCTCTTTCGGGCCCTTCTCTTTTCTCAGAGATGTGAACATGCCTGTTTTTTTAGACATTCCTCCTATACCCTTCTTTCTCTCTCCCCGGAACTCTTTTTGAAAAAAAGGGGGGAGAGCCTTTTTTCCGCCCCTATGAAGGGAACCATAAAGAGAGGCTATCTATTAGAAGAGGATAGATTCCTGCGTCAGAAACTGAAAGGAGATCCCAAGACGCAGGCTGAGAATGTTATGATCCTGGATTTATTGAGAAACGATCTGGGTAGGGTCTCCCAGTTAGGTTCCGTTTGGGCCCCTCGGGTCTTTAAGGTAAAGACCTACCCAAGTTTGCATCAGATGATCTCAGAGGTAAGAGGAAGACCTAAAAGAGACTCCCTTTTTGAGATCTTTCAGGGCCTTTTTCCCAGCGGCTCTGTAACCGGAGCTCCAAAGATTCGCACCATGGAGATAATTGCGGAGCTTGAGGAGGAGCCTCGCAATCTCTATACCGGGGCCATGGGCTTTCTTACCCCTGATGGAGACTTTACCTTTAATGTAGCTATCAGATCAGTTTTTCTTAAGCCCCTTTCTGAAAATCTCTACACCGGTGAGCTTGGGGTAGGGGCAGGTATTGTCTGGGATAGTGAGCCGGAAGCGGAATTTGAGGAGACCAAACTTAAGGCGGATTTCTTTTTCAAGGCCCTTCCCTATTTTGAGCTTTTTGAGACCTTTCTCTGGGAAGAGGGCTCTCCCTGGCTTTACCTTCATTACCAGAGGATCAGGAGGTCCGCTACCTTTTTTGCCTTTAAGATTCCCAGAGAGCTCAAAGATTTTGGGAGTTTTAGAGGATTTCTGAAAGAAAAAATACCAGGAGAGGATAAACCTCTCAGGGTCAAGCTAATGCTATCTCCTGAGGGGAATACAAAACTTATTCTTGAAAGCTTAACCCAAATAGGCTGGGACAAAGACATACGCGTTGGCCTGGTTGAGAGAAAGACCCCAAAGGGGGTCTTCCACTTTCATAAGACCACCCAGAGGCAGGAGTATGATCTCTGGAGAGAGAGGGCCAAGGCCTCAGGTTTTACCGAGATTGTCTTTTACAACGAAAAAGAAGAACTCCTTGAGGGAACTATCTCCAATGTCTTTGTAAAGATCCGGGATAAGTATCTTACTCCACCCGTGGAATTGGGTCTTTTGCCCGGGGTCTTGAGGGAAGACCTGATTCAAAAGGGGCTTGCTGAGGAGGCCACTCTGAGGATTGAAGACCTTAAAGGGAATGAGGTTTTTATCGGAAATTCCTTACGGGGGCTTGGTAAAGTCAAAGAATGGGTTATACTATAGGACTTAAATCTAAGTTAAGGAGGAGCCCCTATGAGTCAGAGAACCTATCAGATTGCGGTTATACCTGGTGATGGAACTGGCCCGGAGGTTATTCGGGAGGGTATCAAGGTTCTTGAGGCCTCAGCCAGAAGGTTTAATCTCAAATTTAACTGGACTCACTTTGACTGGGGTGGAGAAAGATATCTCAAGACCGGAGAGACCATTCCTGAAGGGGGTATAGAGGAACTCAAAAAATATGATGCCATCTATCTCGGGGCTATAGGACATCCTGATGTCAAGCCGGGTATCCTTGAAAAGGAAATTCTTCTCAGAACCCGTTTTGAACTGGATCAGTATGTGAATTTGAGGCCTGTAAAACTCTATCCCGGTGTCTGGACACCCATAAAGGATAAGGGTCCTGAGGATATAGACTTCGTTGTGGTGAGGGAAAATACAGAGGGGCTCTATGCCGGAGGAGGAGGTTTTTTGAGAAAGGGGACACCCCATGAGGTTGCCGTTCAGGAGTCCATCAATACACGGATGGGAGTTGAGAGGTGTATCCGCTTTGCCTTTGAATACTGCAGAAAGAGAAACAAGAAGAAAAAGGTAACCCTTGTGGGTAAGACCAATGTCTTGACCTTTGCCTGGGATCTCTGGTGGAGGACCTTTCAGGAGGTTGGAGCAGAATATCCCGACATTGAGAAAGATTATGCCCATGTGGATGCTACCTGTATGTGGTTTGTGAAAAATCCGGAGTGGTTTGATGTGATCGTAACAGACAACATGTTTGGAGACATAATTACTGATCTTGGGGCGATGATTCAGGGAGGCATGGGGATTGCTGCTGGCGGAAATATTAATCCTCAGGGGGTCTCCATGTTTGAACCCATAGGAGGTTCGGCTCCCAAATATACAGGTAAAAATGTGATAAACCCTCTGGCAGCTATCTGTGCTGGTATGATGATGCTTGAATGGTTAGGGGATAAGTCTAAGGACCAGGCCTTAGTGAAGGCAGCTGAAGCTATAGAAAGGGCAGTAATTAAGGTTTGCAGAGACCATTTAAAGAGCCTTTCAGCCGGAAAAATGGGATATACCACCCAGGAAGTGGGGGATCTTGTGGCAAAATATACTGAAGAGGGAGTTGAAATCTAAATTTTAACCCATCTTTTCAGGTAACCGTAAGACCTTCAGCCTGCTTTAGATAGGCTTTAAAGATTTGGTAGGCGCAAGACCTTTAGCCTGCGCTGGTTTCTAAAATAAAAAATCAAAAAAAATCTGACGCAAGCTGAAGCTTTCGGCTACCAAAAAAACCTTAAAATCTCATGCAACCTACGGGTTGGGGCTACCGAGACAATCAAAAAATAAAGAGAGACTCTTCCTCTCCCTTAGTGGGAGAGAGTTGTGGTGAGGGGGGAGGAGCTTGACAAATCATGTTTAAATTTTAATATCAAAATAAGAACCAGAGTTAGGAGGGCTCCATGTCGTTACAGGCACAGGTGAGAAGATTGGAAGAGAAACTGGGAGAGAAAATAGATCAGATAAATGAAAAGATAGCGGAGCATGATGATTTTTTCAAGGATGTAAAGGAATTAATGAAGATTTTGATCTACGAAAACACAAAGACTGCAATTAAGTTACAGGAATATAAGGAAGAGAATGAAAGGTAC
>CAYTDX010000001.1:14774-79164 GCA_964436655.1 uncultured Caldimicrobium sp. | reverse complement strand
GAGGTTTTTAGAAGTGTGCGAGACCTTATAGAAGAGAAAGTAAGAAATCTCCTCGAAAACGCAACCTACGGGCAGGACTATCAAAAATTTAAAAAACTATAATTTTGCAAAAGTCTCTTTTGAACAATTGCTAAAATGAGAAAAGAAGAGATGGACTCATCAAGATTTTATAAAAAGCTCATTGAAGATTGGGAATTTGCAGTGAGTGAGGATGATTGTATCTATGATTATTACAATGCTCCATCCTGGCTTCCTGTAAGAGATGAGATTCACAAGCTTGGGCTTGATGAGGATGAAAGGGTAAAAGAGCTTGATAAGCAGGCAATTGTCAAAGCAATAAAGCTAAAAGCGGAAAAACCCTATGAGAGGGATTATGAGGATTTAGCACGCTGGTGGTGGCACCTTGAGAAAATAGCGGATGGGACCTATCCTGCCGAGCTTTTGCCAGAGCACTTAAGGGAAATTTATTTAAAAACTTTATTTTTTCTTTTGAACAGGGGGAGCTTTTGTGCATAAGAGATAAGATAGAGGAACTATCATACGGAGGGGGCGGGATTCGAACCCGCGGTACGGGGTTTTGCCCCGTACATGCGATTTCCAGTCGCACCCCTTCGGCCACTCGGGCACCCCTCCAGTCTCCTCAAAGGTTGATTAATTTTAATCCCTCTTTAGAAAAAGACAAGCCTTTGTAGAGATCTTTGTAAAATCAAAGTGATTCTATACGATAGCCGTGGGCTTTAAACTGAGGATTAAATTCAAATTTAACGCAGGATAAAGGTATAGTGGCTACCACAAGAAACAATTTTGCAAAGAATTTGGCCATGTACCTGTAATTTCTTGCAAAATCAAACACCCTGGGTATATTAAAGGCTGTGAAAAGGCTCTACCTTGTAATCTTAATACTGCTCCTTTTGGGGTTGACCTTTTTCGTCCTTTCATCCAGGAAACTCTTTAACAAGACCTATCAAAGGGTTGAGGAAAGGCCAATTAAAAAATTAATCTATGCCTCAGGTTATGTGAAGCCCTCTAACTATGTGCTTATTAAAGCCGAGGTCTCAGGTTATGTGAAAAGGCTTTATGTGAAAGAGGGAGATTATGTAAAGAAAGGTCAAATCCTTGCTGTGCTTGAGGTTAAAAGTCTTCCCTCAAGAGTTGCAGAACTTGATGCCAGGCTTGCCTTAGTGGAAGAACGCTTAAGAGGAGATTCTGAATTTCAGAAGGCTCTGAAAAGGGAGATTGAGATTGCAAAAACCAATCTCTTGAATGAAGAAAAGAAACTTCTCAGAAGAAAAGAGCTCTATAGAGAAGGCCTTCTGGCCAGAGAGTCTCTGGATGAAGCGGAAAGGAGCTTTCAGAATGCTAAGGACTCCTTTGAAAGGATTAAAAATACCTATGCCGATACCATAAGAGGCCTCCGAACGGAAAAACAGGCCCTCTTGGAGCAGAAAAAGGCCCTTCAAGAAGAGGTCTCTAAATACTATGTGCGAGCCCCCATATCAGGTTTTGTGCTCAAAAAATACATAGACACTGGAGATTTCGTGAATTCTGTCTTTGGGGAAAACCGACTTTTTAGTCTCGGAACCAAGGATTTTGAGATAGTTCTTGAGGTAGATGAAGAATATGCTGGACAGGTAAAGGAGGGGCAAAGGGTTTATCTGGCCTTTGATGCCTATCCGCATACCCTTTTTGAGGGAGAGATCTTTCAGGTGATAAAAGAGGTTGAGCGAAATAAAAGGAGTTTTCTTGCTAAGGCCAGACTCTTTCAATATCTTGACCTTCCTGCTCAAGCCACAGCCGAGGCAAACATCCTTCTTGAGGAAAGAAAGGCCCTTGTCATCCCTTTAAAGGCCCTTGAGCATGGAGAAAGGGTTGAGGTAAAGGGTAGGGGCAAAATCCAAATTAGGACCGGGGAAAGGTTTGGGGATTATCTGGAAGTCCTCTCTGGTCTTAAGACAGGAGAAGAGGTTAGAGTTTTTGAATGAGACACATCCTTTTTATAGTCATAGCCTTTATCAAAAAGCGACGGAAACAGACTCTGGTCTCTATCCTTGGCGTATGTATAAGTGTCACAGCCTTTATTGTGATGAGCTCTATCATGTTTGGCTTTCAAAAGTATTTCATCCAGCAGGTCATAGACATTGAGGCCCATTTGACCATCAAGCCAAAGGAAGAGGCTTCCGAGGAAAGACTTATCAGAAGGGTGGATAACAGGAGCTTAGTAAAGGTTTTCGGAAATAAACCCAGAGAAAAGGATAGGATACTTGGTTGGCGCGAGATTATGAGGTTAGTTGATAGCTACCCCGAGGTCTCAGGGACAGCACCACATCTTGAAAGCAAGGGGATTTTGAAATACGGAGCCAAGGAAAAACCTGTAAGCCTCATCGGGATTATTCCCCAGCTTGAGGCCAAAACCACTGTCATTGAGCGTTTTCTTGAATTTAAAAGGCTTAAGGCCTTTGAGATGGATAAGGATTCCTTAATCGTGGGCAGGGTGGTTGCAAGAGACCTTGGAATTAGTGAACTCAACAAAAAGGTAGTTCTGACACTTCCCAATGGGGAGACCAAGATTCTAAAAATCGTTGACTTCCTGAATTCCGGGATAACCAATATAGATTCTTCAAGGGTATACATTCCTCTCAAGACCCTTCAGGCACTCCTGGATAGAACAGATGAAGTTAATGTGATTTTGATTAAGATAAAGGATGTCAATAAGGCAGAGGCCCTATCAAGGAGACTTATGCAAGAGATTAGATACGAGGTAGAGTCCTGGCAAAAGGCCTATTTGAATTTTCTCAAAATCTTTAAGATTCAGAGCATGATCACCTATATGATCGTCTTTGCTATTATCACTGTCTCTGCCTTTGGTATCTTTAATATCATTATGATGACCGTGATGGAGAAGAGAAAGGAAATTGCAATCCTTATGGCCATGGGCTATACCCCGAGGGATATAACTATTATTTTTCTTTTCTCCGGCTTGATCATCAGCATCATTGGAGGAGTCCTCGGTTTTATTTTAGCCTACGGGATTATTGAGTATCTTGCCAATCTTGAGCTGAATATTGAAGGGCTTTTGAGGAGTAAGGGCTTTATTCTTGATAGATCCTGGAAATACTATTTAGTAGGGTTTCTTCTTTCCCTGTTTTTTTCCCTGCTGGCAAGTTTTTATCCTGCTTACAGGGCAAGCAGATTGAATCCTGTGGAAATATTCAGGAGTCTTTAAGGGTGAGCCTTCTCAAACTTGAAAGGGTGAACAAATGGGTAGGACAGGAAAGGATCTTGAAAGATCTCTCTCTTGAGGTTGAAGAGGGAGACTTTATGGCAATAATCGGGCCCTCTGGGTCAGGCAAAAGTTCCCTCTTATACATCATGGGCCTTCTGGATAGTCCCAGTTCAGGAAGTATCTATTACAGAGGAGAGAGGATTAATCCTGATCAGATAAACAGAATCTCCCGCCTCAGAAATGAAAAAATGGGATTTGTTTTTCAGTTCCATTATCTTATTCCGGAGTTAAATCTCCTTGAAAATGTCATGGCTCCTCAAATCAGAAAGGGAATATCTAAAAAAAAGGCCAGAGAAAGGGCCGAGAATCTCTTAGAGAGATTAGGGCTAAAGGGGAAAGAAAAAAGACAGATCTTTGAGATATCCGGTGGAGAGATGCAAAGGGTGGCTATTGCCAGGGCCCTTGCCAATTCTCCGGAGATCCTGCTCTGTGATGAGCCAACGGGAAATCTGGATTCTAAAAACACTGAAAGGGTTATGGAAATCTTTGAAGAGGTTAATCAGGAAGGGACAACCGTGCTCATGGTTACTCATGACCTCAGTTTAGCCAGAAGGGCTAAGATTGTAGTGGAGATGAAAGATGGAGAAATCCTTAAGACAACCTCCTTCAGTTGAACGCTATCTCCTTTTTTGGAATATTCTCAGTGAAAGGGAGAGACTTATTCTTAAGGAACTCTTTTACTTTGAGCCGGATTGCGCAGAATTTATTTCCCGAAGACGAAGGCTTGACTTGAAAGAAATCCAGAGGGGTCTTAAATTTTTAAAAAATTTGGGTATCATAAAAGAGGTGTTTACTAAGGAAAATTATATTTACTTTGAAATTAGACCAGAATGGAAGAACTTTCTAAGAAAAAATTACTTTGAAGGGAGAGAGGATGAATCAGGAAGTTGAAGAGACCTTAGCGGAGGTTCAGGAAGGTGAGATCATAGATGTCCCTGAGGTCTTACCCCTTATGGCTATCAGGGACATGGTGTTATTTCCTTCCATGGTGGTTCCCCTTTTTGTGGGGAGAGCAAAGTCACTCCAGGCTGTAGCAGCCGCCCAGGAGAGAGAAAAACTCATTGTGCTTATCACTCAGAAAAATTCTCGTCTGGAAAATCCTAAGGAAAAGGATCTTTACAGAATTGGCACCATAGCCCTTATTCTCAAGACCATAAATCTTTCAGAAAATCGCAAAAAGGTAATTGTGCAGGTCCTTTCAAGGGTAGAGATCAAAGAATTTTTAAAGACTGACCCCTTCTTTGAGGTAAGAATTGAACCCTGTAAGGAAAGGGAACCTGAGGTTGTTACCCCGGATATTGAAGCCCTCATGCGATCTATAAAGGATAATACGGAAAAATTACTTAATCTCAAAGGACTTCTTAACCCTGAGATCTCTCATGTTATTCAATCGGTGGAAGAACCAGGAAGACTCTCTGATCTCGTTAGCGCCTATCTAAAACTCAAGGTTTCTACTGCTCAGGACCTCCTTGAAACCTTAGATGGTTATGAGCGATTAAAGAAGATCTCCAAGATACTCCTTGAGGAGATTGAGATTACTACCTTACAAAACAAGATTCAGAGCGAAGCCCAGGAAGAGATGGGGAGATCTCAAAGGGAGTATTTTCTGCGTCAGCAACTAAGGGCCATAAAGCGAGAGCTTGGAGAGGAAGAAGACATAGAATCAGAGATCCTGGAGCTGAGGAAAAAGATTAAAAAGGCCAAGATGCCCAAAAAGGTGGAAGAGGAGGCCTTCAGGCAGTTAAAACGCTTAGAGATGATGCATCCTGAATCAGCCGAAGCTGCTGTTTTGAGAAACTACCTTGAGTGGTTAATTGAACTCCCCTGGAGCATCTCTACTCTTGATAACTTAGACCTTAAACATGTCAAAGAGGTCCTGGATGAAGATCATTATGACCTTGAAAAGATTAAAGAAAGGCTCCTTGAATTCCTGGCAGTAAAGAAAATAAATCCCAAGGCCAAAGGGGCTATTATCTGCTTTGTGGGTCCCCCTGGAGTTGGCAAGACAAGCCTTGGCAGGTCCATTGCCAGGGCCCTTGGTCGGAAGTTTGTGAGGGTTGCACTTGGTGGGGTCAGGGATGAAGCAGAGATCAGAGGGCACAGGAGAACCTATGTGGGGGCCCTGCCCGGAAGGATCATTCAAGGTATAAAACAGGCCGGTGTGAACAATCCTGTCTTTCTCTTAGATGAGATTGATAAACTTTGCATCTCCTTTCAGGGGGATCCGTCCGCTGCCCTTCTTGAGGTCCTTGACCCTGAGCAAAACAAAGAATTTGTGGATCATTATCTGGATGTGCCCTTTGATCTGTCTAAGGTTCTCTTTATTGCAACGGCTAATATGGTTGAGCCTATCCCCCGGGTCCTCCTTGACAGAATGGAGATTATATATCTTTCGGGCTATACCTACAAGGAAAAACTTGAGATTGCCAAAAGACACCTTCTTCCCAAATTATTAAAGGAACACGGACTCAAGAAAAAAGAATTTAGATTAAAGGATGAGGTAATCCTAAAGGTGATTGAGGAATATACCTCTGAATCAGGGGTTAGGGAGCTTGAACGGAAACTTGCAACTCTTTGCAGAAAGGTAGCCCGTAAGATCGCTGAAGGGGAAAAAGGACCCTTTGATATAAATCCCGAAAATCTGCATGAATTTTTAGGCCCTCCCGAGTTCATAGAAGATCTAAGACTTACGCAGGATGAGATAGGAGTGGCCACAGGACTAGCCTGGACACCCTACGGGGGTGAAGTTCTCTATGTTGAGGCCGTAGTTATGCCGGGAAAGGGCAATCTGATTCTCACGGGCTCCTTAGGTGAGGTGATGAAGGAGAGTGCTCAGGCAGCCCTTTCTTATATCCGTTCTCGGAGTGAAGAGCTTGGCCTTGACCCAAAGTTTCATACGAAATATGACTTTCATGTGCATGTTCCAGCAGGGGCCATCCCCAAGGATGGTCCAAGCGCAGGGGTTACCATAGCTATGGCCTTAATTTCATCTCTTACCAAAAGATCTATATCCAAGGACTATGCCATGACCGGCGAGATAACTTTAAGGGGAAGGATACTCCCTGTTGGTGGAATCAAGGAGAAGGCCTTAGCTGCGCTCAGAAAGGGCATTACCCGGGTTATAATACCCGCTCAGAATGAGAAGGACCTTCAGGAAATCCCGCAGGACTTAAGGGACCAGATTACCTTTATAAAGGTTTCCCATTTAGATGAAATTAGAAATTTGGTGTTAAAATAAGGGATATGACAGAAGGTAAAAAGAGAGGGAGAAAACCCAAAGAGAGCTTAGACAGGATCAAGAAAGAGCCCTTAGAGGTGGTGGATGAAAATTGTGAACCCCTTGGGGTGCTTGCAAGAGGGGAGGTGCATGCCCGTGGACTATCTCACAAGGCTGTTCATATTTTCCTTTTCAACTCCAAAGGGGAGATCTATCTTCAGAAGAGGAATCCAGATAGAGAGGAGCATCCTGGTCTCTGGAGTTCTTCTGCCTCAGGACATTTAAGTCCTGGAGAGCCTTCACTACTTGCAGCCCAGAGGGAGCTCAAGGAAGAGCTTAACATCAAGGTCAAACTGGATGAGGCCTTTAGAGTGAAACCCTGTGCAGAAACCAACTGGGAGTGCACCACCCTCTTTGTGGGGAACACTGATAAAACACCCCGACCTAATCCATCCGAGATCTCAGAGGGAAAATTTTTCTCCCTCTCAGAGCTTGAAAGCCTTCTGGCTGAAAATCCAGAGATCTTCAGCCCTGCCTTTATTTATCTCTGGAGACTTTACAAAGAATATTTAGCTCAGGAATGAGCTCAGATAGCCCCTCTTTGTCAAGTAGAGTTGCTAAAAGGTCATAATCTCTGTCTTTTATATACTCAGGAAGAGGAGCAAGGGCAAAGGTCTGAAGCTTCCTTTCTTTTTCTTCAGGAGAGAGGTTTTTAGATAAGACTTTTTCTCTTATTTTACGCATAAGTCTAAGATATATTGTATATTCTTCTCCAAAAAGGGATTCAAGTTTCTCCCGGATCCTTCTTGCTACAGCCGGGCTTGCTCCTCCTGTGGAGATAGCAATTATGAGATCTCCCCTTTGAACAACAGAGGGCACGATAAAGGAGCAGAACTCTGGTTTATCCACAACATTACAGGGGATTCCCTTTTCTTCAGCTTCTTTAAAGACCTTAGCTTGTGCTTCCGGGGAATTGGTTGCTGCGATAACCAGAAAGGCCCCCTTTAAGTCTTCCTCCTGATAGGGCCTTTTTTCCCATTGAATATCCTGGGTCTGGATGAGTTTCTTCAGGGTTTCTGTAACCTCTGGAGAAACTATCTTGACCTTTGCACCTGCCTTGAGAAGAGAGAGGACCTTTCTTTCTGCAACCTTACCCCCACCTATAACCACACAAAGTTTATTTTTAAGGTTTAGAAAGACAGGATAATACTCAGTCAACTTCTCCCCACCCCTCTAATTTATGTCCCCAGAATTGGGTAGCCTTAGGGTAAATCTTTTTGAATTCTATAACAAGATAGCCCTTTTCCCAGCTCTCTCTAATAACCTCAATGTTAACCCTTGTCTGTTTAAAGTGGGCCAAAAGGGCATGGTAATTTTCCAGGTTTTTAAATCTCACCCTAAAGACCTCATCAAAGACCTTTTTTTCTCTTATAAGCCTCAGGGCATCTTCAAAGAGGTTTGGCCCTATGGTTTCATAGATCTCCTCTTTGAACTCTTCAAATTCATGCATATTCATCAAGAGTCTTATGAGTCTTAGGGCAATGAAGTTGGGATCCACCTCTCCGAGATAGGGAAAAACCACCTTCAGGTCCGTCAGATTGGAATAGGGGGTGACATATTTTATCCTTGTCCCTCCTTCATCCGGTTTAAAGACGAGCCCCTCTCTTCCCTCCCGGTGATATCTCCGGATAAGACCTCTCATCTTCTCATAATCCCTTTCAGGGTGGAAGGGTCCGGATATTTCGGGATGATTCAGTTTAAATCTTTGCAGGAGTTGGATCTTTTCATGGCCGGGCAAAAATTCTCCTGAGCCTTTCTGGGCAAAGTCAAAGACGAAAAAATGAATGTCCTCTTTGATATAAGGGGGCCATTCACTGACAAAGGGATTTTCCGGACCTGCAACCTCGCAGCAGACCACAAGCTCAGGGTATTTAGTAAAAAATTCCGGAAGCTCAGGTAAAAAGTCCTCCCAGCGATCTGTGGCAAAGGGGCAGACATATCCTCTACGCGTGAAGGCAAGTATATTTACTCCGATCCTAACCAGTCTTACATTGTAGCCCTCAATCTTTTCTTCCGCATAAAAGGGATAGGTCAAGTATCTTAAAAGCCCTGTTTTAAGGACATATATTCTTGGGATAGAGGGATAGCCCTTTACAAAAAGGGTTTCATTAAAGAAGGTACCTACAGGAAAATTTTTGAATTCCTTGTTTATCCTGAAAAAGGAAAGGTCTTTCCAGCTGGAAAAGATGACCTTGCCTTTGTCATAGGCCCTTTCCCATTCCTCCCAGGCAAACTTTTTCAGGTAGAAATTTTTCTCCCAGCAGGCCTTTAGATAGCCTTTAATCTCTTCATGTTCTCTCAAGAACCACCTCTCCTCTTTCTCCTATTTTACCCTCAACCTTTATCTTTATTTTATCCAAAAATTGTGGAATTAACCAGGCCTGAGTTATAAGATGCTTAGTAACAGAGGCAACTGTATATGAAAACCTCTTTGAAGGGCTTACAAGAAGGGCTAAACTTGCCGGCAATAGAAGCTGGTCTCCCAGATATTCTTCAAACTGGGCCCTGCTTTCCAAAAACTTTAAAAAGGCAAGGCCCGAGGTCTTACCCACTTCTTCAGCGGGAAAGCCCTTTTTACCGAGGGTGGAAAAGCCAACCCTTTTACCGCCATCCTTAGCTGTTATAAGAAGCATGGTTCCAGGGGATAGGCTTTTAAGGGTTTCATACTTAGGTTCTGCCTTTAAATTTTTTTGAGATAAAACATTGAGAGCGGATTTGGCCTGTCTTTCAAGGATGTGGGTAGGAAGATTATCGGTTATAAGACTCAAAATTTCTATTTTCTCGGGGTTAAAGCCATCTGAGAGATCTGGGAGTTTAAGTCCCTCCTTTCTCTCTATTTGAGAAACAATTAAGCCTCCTCCCTGAGGATAAAAGCCCGGTCTTGCAAGTTGAAGACCTCCTTTAAAACCAAAGGTCTGGATGACCGGTAGCCATACCTTTTCAAGATAGTGATAGTTGGGAGAATGTGGGACATGGGTCCCCCCTTTTAGATAGAGGATAGCTCCTTCAGAAAAGGAAAGGGGATAAAAGAGGGTTTGAAGAAGAAGGCAGGTAGAACCAGCGGTCCCGATGTCAAAGGTATAGGTCTCTCTCTGCGGTCTTTTCCGGGGGATAAAGCTTAACTCCTGAGAGTGCAGATGATCTCCCTCGGTTATGGCAGAAGATAGTAGCAAAGAGGCTTTTACGCATGAAAGATGCTGAGGCTGGAGCCCTGGCCTTGGTCTGTTAGCCCGGATTTTTACTATCTTAAAGGGCTTAAGTAGGATAAGGGAGAGGGAAAGGGCTGTGCGAAGAATCTGACCCCCGCCTTCACCAAAAGAGCCGTCTATAACGAGCAAGGATTAGCCCCGAAAGAGACCTCCATTTATGTGAAAAACTGTGCCTGTGATGTAACTTGCCTGTTCACTGGCTAAAAAGAGGGTTAAATAAGCTACCTCTTCAGGAAGGCCGGCCCTCTTAAGGGGTATCTCCTGTAAAAAGGTCTCTTTCACCTTCTCAGGTAATTTCTCCGTCATATCTGTTTCAATATAGCCTGGAGCAATGGCATTAACAGTTATATTTCTTCCGGCAACCTCTAAAGAAAGGGCCTTGGTAAATCCAATAAGACCGGCCTTAGCAGTTGCGTAGTTGACCTGGCCAGGATTTCCTGTAAAGGCAACCACAGAGGAGATATTGATGATCCTTCCCCAACGGGCCTTTAGCATCATAGGTAGTACCGCTTGGGTTACATAAAAGGCAGAAAAAAGATTGGTTCTAAGCACTGTTTCCCAATCTTCTTCTTTCATGCGAACAAAGAGGGTATCCTTAGTAATCCCAGCATTGTTAACGAGAATATGGATGGTTCCCAGGGCCTCTTCAACTTCAGCCACTGCCTTTTTTACCTCCTCTGACTTTGATACATCAAAGCGTAACAGATGAGCTTTTCCCCCTAAGGATTCAATGGTGTGCTTTACATCCTTTGCCCTTTCTTCCGAGCCAAGATAGTTTACAACTACTTCTGCACCAGCTCTGGCAAGCTCTATAGCGATTGCCCTCCCAATTCCTCTTGAAGCACCTGTAACCAGGGCCACCTTTCCACGAAGCATGCTCCCTCCCTTTCTGAGGATTTTGTTGATTATTTTACTGAATTCCCTTTAAATATCAAGCTTTAGTTTGCCTTCTTTCCTTGAAACTTTAGGTACGCGTGTTTTTTGAATTTTTAATAGAGACCTTTGCAAAATTATGGTTCTTTTTAGGTTTCTGGTAGCGGAACCCCGTAAGTTGTGTGAGATTTTTTTTGATTTTTCAATTCAAAATCTTTTCTGGGTTCTGGTAGCCGCAAGCTTCAGCTTGCGTTAGATTTTTTTGATTTTTTGTTTTAAAAAAACCTGCGCAGGCTAAAGGTCTTGCGGCTACCTCTAAAAAACAATTTTGCAAAGAACTCAATTTTGTAAAGAATTCTATTTATTTTGGCAAGGAGCTCTTTTTACTTGTTTTTTGAAATTTTTTCTCTAAAATAATGCCATAATCTCAGGATAAGAGGAGAACAAAATGGCCTGGAAAAGGGTTGAGTTTAAAGACCTTCAAGTTGAGAGTCAATTTTTAAGGGGGACCAGTGATTTACAGCCAGAAGAGATCTTTCCTCATCAAGAGCGACTAGAAAAGGCCTTTGACCTTGCCTTAAAAATAAGGGATGAGGGCTATAATGTTTATGTCTGTGGCCCAAGAGGTATAGGCAGGACGAGATATACCCTTAAGCGCATCGAAGAGGTGGCCAAGGAATTCCCAACTCCTCCTGATCTGTGTTACATCAACAACTTTGAGGATCCCGCAAGGCCTAAATGTCTTCAATTACCAGCAGGTTACGGGAAAAAGCTTGAGGAGGGGCTTGAAGAGGTCTTAAATTTCTTAAAAAGGGAGACCTTTAAATCCTTTGAAGGAAAGGATTACGAAGAGGAACTTGCTAAGCTCACTAAAGAAATAGATGCCGAGAAAGAAAAGGTCTTTGCAGAGCTTACCGAGGAGGCTAAAAAACACAATCTAATGGTTCTTTTTGGGCCTCAGGGGGTAAAACTTTTGCCCTTATTTAAGATCCAGGCCCCTATCTCTGAGGAGGAACTCTTTAAAGATCCCAGAATTCGTGAGGAATATCAAAAGAGTTTGATGGAATTTGAACCCACCTTTAGAGATTATATGCGAAGGCTCCGGGACCTTGATACTGCCTTTGGAGAGGCCCTTTTTAAATTAAGGGACAAAATAGCTGAAAATCTCGTCAATAAAGCCTTTCAAAGGCTTGAAGAGACCTTTAAAGATCTACCTGAAGTGAAATCTTATTTTCAGGGCCTCAAAAGGGAAATCATCAAAAATATTCATCTTTTTATAGAGTGGGAAAAGGCCCGTGGAAATATTATGGTCCAGAGTGGAATTAACAAGGCCTTAAATATCTTCAGAATCAATCTTTTAGTTGATAATTCCCAGACTCAGGGTGCACCTCTCGTGTATGAAAGGGTTCCCACTCTAAAAGGTCTCTTTGGCCAGATTAATTACAGGGCTGAGATGGGAATCCTCTATGCTGATCACCTCAGTCTTACCGCTGGCAGTCTCCATAAAGCCAATGGTGGTTTCCTGGTTATTGACCTCTGGGAGATCCTGAAAAATCCCTATATGTGGATTATCTTAAAACGAGCCCTGCTGCATAAAAAGCTTCACCTTATGGGAGGAATGATGGAGGAAATCCCGGTCCCTCATGTAGGGCTTTTGCCTGAACCTGCCCCTTTTTCTACCAAGGTCTTTCTAATTGGGGACCCCTATCTCTATTATCTACTCTCCACTTATGACGAAGAATTCGGAGAGCTCTTTAAGATCAAAGCAGAATTTGACCCTGTTTTACCCTTAGATGAGCTAACGCTTAAAACCTTTCCAGGAATTATAAAGAAAATGGTTCACGATGAGGGGCTCAAGGAGGTTTCAGCCCAGGGGTTAAGTGAACTCCTGAAATATTCCATAATGGAATCAGGCCACAGAAAAAAGGTGAAATTTATCCTTGAGGATATAAAAAATGTCTTAAGAGAAGCCAATGTGCTTGCAAGGGATGGGGAGATTAGGGCAGAGGATATTCAAAGGGCCTTAAAAGAAAAGATCAAGCGTATGAACTTAATTGAAGAAAAGATAAGAGAATACATAAAAGAGGGCAAGATTCTTATTTCTGTTGAAGGGAAAAGGATTGGACAGATTAATGGATTAAGTGTCATAAGCCTTGGGGATTACGCCTTTGGCAGGCCTTCAAGAATTACCGCTTCAGTTTATCCCGGTTCCAAAGGGGTCATCAATATAGAAAGAGAAATTGAGATGAGTGGCCCCATTCATACCAAAGGTGTCCTTACCCTCTCTTCATACATCTTTCATAAATACGGGGAGGACTTCCCACTCCAGCTCTCCTGTACCCTCACCTTTGAACAGGCCTATGAACCCGTTGAGGGAGATAGTGCTTCCTGTGCAGAATTGATAGCTATTCTTTCAGCTATTGCTCAGGTCCCCATTCGACAGGACCTTGCTGTTACTGGCTCTATAGATCAGTTTGGGAACCTTCAACCTGTTGGTGGAATTAAAGAAAAGGTAGAGGGATTCTACAGGGTATGTAAAATATTAAATTTCACTGGTAAACAGGGAGTGATAGTCCCTGTGCAAAACCTGGATAATCTCCTCTGTGAAGAGGAGATTCTGGAAGATGTCAAAAGAGGTAGGTTTTATCTTTTTACCGCAGAAACAGTTGATGATGTCATAGAGCTTCTTACCGGTTTGAAGGCGGAAAGATTTCATAAAAGGGTCTATGAAAGACTGAAGAAATTCTATGAGCTTTCCAAAGAGACCTCGGCCAAAAAAACAAAAAGAAAGAAGACCCCCAAAAAGAGGTGATTTATATCTTTCTAAGCACTCTTTTATCCCCAACTCTAAGGGTTATTTTTTGTTTATCAAGGTACTCCATTATGGGAATGAGATATTTTCTTGAAACCCCTTCTCCGACGATCTTTTTAAAATCCCCGATGGTAAGCTCAGAATGACTTTTGAAAAAGGCCCTTACATCCTCTTCAATTTTTTTTAGCACCCGGCTATGAAAAATTAGTTTATCCGTGAGCTTAACAAGCACCCCTTCTCTTAGCAATAACTTCAATACCTCTTCAGCTGCCTTGACTTCCTTGCCGAATTCTAAAAGGATCTCCTCGGCATCTCTCGGAGTCAGTCCCTCTTGCAAAAATTTCTCTTCAAGTTCTCTCCTTAAGGTCTCCATGGCTGAGGACTCTTTGCGAAATTCAGGAATAAAGTAAAGTTCCTTTTCTCTATGGAGAACTCCACCTGAAGTTAACTCCTCTAAGGCCCTTTCAAAGAGGACTTCACGAGGCTCAAGAGATAATCTACTTTTAATAAATTCCTTGGTTAATCCAGGTGAAAAGGGGTTATTCTGGTGAAATTTTCTCAATTTTTCTACGATTTCTTCTTTTAATTCTTTAAGGGCCTTGACCGAAAATAGATAGAGATTATCTCCTGCTTTAATGTCAATTATATCAGATTTTAGCTCTGTGAGGTGTCTTTTTAGCCTGTCTCCGAAAAGACTGGTATATAATGATAGTTCCCTCTGAGATATACCCTTAACTCCATTTTTTTCAATATAGTGCAAAAGGAGTTCATTCTCTTTAGAGGAGGCTAAAAATTCAAGCTCTTTCCTTTCCCAGGGCTTTGTTCTTTTTCTTCTTCTGGCAAGAGGATTTAGAATCACACCTCCCCCAACAGTTTCATTAGTCCCGGGTCTTCTTAAAATAAATCTATCTCCTCGCCAGAGACAAAGAGGTTTCTGTAAAAGAATCTGGGCAATGTCCTCTTCAGCCTGAAGGGTATCCCTATTGAAGAGGATTAACTTTCCCAGGACCTCTGAGGTCCCCGAATAGAACAAAAGGGGTTCAAAGATTCTAAGAGGTGGATCTATTCCCTTTAATACCCTTATTTTTACATCTAACCACTGAGAGGGTTCAAGGACATCCGGCTCTGCTATCACATCTCCTCGGCTGATCTCCTCCTTTTCAGCACCAAGGAGATTTATGGCCACCCTCATACCTGCAAAGGCCTTTTCCACAGGCTCCCCATGGACCTGTAAATTTCTCACCTTGACCCTTTTGATATGGGGATAGAGCATAAGCTCCTGATTGATGGAGACCTCCCCTGAAAGGGCTGTCCCCCTAACCACCAGCCCAAATCCCTTGATTAGAAAAACGCCATCTATAGGCAGTCTAAAGGGCAAGGCTCTCTCCCTGACTCTAAGGGTTTGGGCCTTGGCATCCAGAATCTTAATAAGCTCTTCCTTACCCTGCAGGGTAACGGCAGAAAAGGGCACAATAGGGGCATCTTTCAAAAAGGTCCCTTTCAGATACTCTTCTACCTCCGCCTTTACAAGCTCCAGCCATTCCTCATCCACAAGATCAGTCTTCGTTAAGACCACAAGACCATCTTTTATTCCGAGAAGTTCACATATATCCAGATGTTCTCTTGTCTGAGGCATGATTCCTTCATCAGCCGCTATAACAAGCATGACAAGGTCAATACCTGATGCGCCTGCCACCATGTTGCGAATAAATCTCTCGTGCCCGGGGACATCAACGATGCTTGCCTGAACCCCTGAGGGAAGCATCAGCCTGGCAAAGCCAATGTCAATGGTGATACCTCTTTCCTTTTCTTCTCTCAAACGATCAGTATCTATACCTGTTAAGGCCTTAACAAGGGCAGTCTTTCCATGATCTATATGACCGGCTGTGCCTATAACCAGACTTCGCTTTACCTCGTTCATATCAGGCTAAAAAGGAGAGATCTCCAAAGCGATAAAAATAATCTGAAAGCCCCTTTAAAAGGGAGAGTCTATTCATACGAAGAGTTTCCTCCTCTACCATGACAAATACATTGTCAAAGAAGAGATCAATAAGGGGTTTAAATTGTAGGAGTTTCTCCAGATATTCTAAGTATCTTTTCTCTCTTTCCAGTTGAAGTAAATCAGGCCCAAGAAGGTTTACTTTTTCAAAAAGGTCTCGCTCCACGGCATACTCAAAAAGCTGAGGATTTACAGCAGGAAGTTTTGAGAGGTCGATATTTTTAAGTATTTGAGTTACCCGTTTAAAAAGGGTAGTAAGATCCTGAAAATCTTTTCTTGGATAAATCTTCCTTAGGGCCTTTAATTTTAGATGTTGAAGATGGGGGTTTAAGGGTTGTTCCATGACTACCTGAATAAAATTTTTCGTAAAATCAAGGGATAAAAATTCACCTTCAAGACGCTTTCTTAGAAATCCCAAAAGATCTTCTAAGGCCTTTTTATTTTTTAAATATCCCTGTCTTTCAACCTGTAAAAGGGAGAAATTCAGAAGGGGTTCAAGTTTCAGGTCTATTTCTTTAACCAGCAGGATTTTAATGATCCCGTAGGCAGACCGGCGAAGGGCATAGGGATCCCCCTCCCCACTTAACTTTTCACCTGCTCCAATAAGGGCTGTAAGATGGTCTAACTTGTCAGAGAGAGACAGAATTATTCCCAATTTAGTTTCAGGGTAGGCCTCCTCTTTGGGTGAGGGGAGATATTGCTCATAAAGGGCAGGAGCGATCTCCCGTTCCCCCTCCAGGAAAAGGTAGTGACTCCCCATATAACCCTGAAGACTCGGGAATTCTTTAACAACCTCAGTTGCAAGATCTGCCTTGGCATAAAGACAGGTCTTTTCTATGTCCCTTTCTGGTAGATCTGGGAAAAGGGCCACTCCAAGATATTTGCCTATGGCTATAAGCCTTTCGGTCTTCTCATAGAGGGTCCCGCACCTTATGTGATAGACAATACCCTTGAGTTTATCCACATAGCTTTTAAGGGGTTTTTTTATGTCTCTTTCGTAGTAAAAAAGGGCATCCTCCAGTCTTGCCTTGGCCACCCTTTCGTGTCCCTTGATAACGATCACGGGGTCCTTCGGTTTATTATTGTTTACAGCAATAAAATAGGGCAGAAGCGAGCCCTTGGCATCTCTCAGGAAAAAGTAGCGTTGATGTTCCTGAAGGGCGGTAATGACAAGTTTTTCAGGCAATTTTAGAAACCTCTCGGGAAATCGCCCCAGAACTGGAAAGGGGAATTCAAGGAGGTTGGCATTCTCCTTTAATAGGTCCTCCACTATTACCGGATTTCCTGCAGGAAGCGAGACCTCCTTAATGCTTTCGAGGGTAAGCTTTCGTCTTTCCTCTACCTCAAGGATCACATATTTTTTAAAAAGTAGCTCCTTGTATTGTTCCCAGTCTGCAGAGTTGATGGCCATAGCCTCAGGAGAGAGAAAACGATGTCCATAGGTCAGATTCTGACTCTGAATTCGGGTGATCTCAAGGGGGATGATTTCTTCCCCATAGAGGGCAAGAAGCCATTTCAGGGGCCTGGCAAAGGCAAAGTCAAAATCACCCCAGCGCATCCTTTTCGGAAAAGAGATATTATGTAAGAGTTCCAGCAAAAACCCTGGCAAAAGGTCCAGGGTCTTTTGACCGGGGATAGATTTCTTAAGACAAAAGTAGGACCCCTTGGGAGTTTCCTTGATAAATACCTGTTCCGGTTCTGCAGAGTGTTTCTTCAGGAATCCAAGGAGGGCAGGAGTAAAATTTCCCTTTTCATCCTTTCCCACCTTAAGGGATGGGCCAAGGACCTCTTCCTCCCTGTCGCGTTGTTTTTCCCAAAGGCCCTTAACAAAAAGACTTAATCTCCGGCAGGTTCCCCCAACTTTGATGTCCTCATAGGTTAATTCAAGTTCTCCTAATCTTTTTTGAGTAAAGTCCAAAATACTTTCAAGGGCCGGTTCAATAAAACGGGCGGGAAGCTCTTCTGTCCCGATTTCAAAGAGAAGGTTTCTTCTCATGCCGTCCTCTCAAGATAGGTTTCCGCCGCCCCTTTGGCTAAGGCCCTAACCCGGGCTATAAAATTGGCCCTTTCAACGGGGGATAAAGCCCCTCTGGCATCAAGAAGATTAAAGGTATGGGAACATTTAAGCACATAATCATAGCCAGGAAGGGCAAGCCCAAGCTCAAAGAGCCTTTTGGCCTCTCCTTCAAATCTGTCAAAGAGTTCCTTTAATAAGGCTATGTCAGCAACCTCAAAGTTAAAAATGGAAAATTCAACCTCTCCTCTTAAGTGAACCTCCCCATAGGTTATCTTTTCGTTCCACTTAAGCTCAAAGACATTGTCAATTCCCTGAAGGTACATGGTAAGTCTTTCAAGACCATAGGTAATCTCAACTGTAACAGGTTTACATTCAAAGCCACCCACCTGTTGAAAATAGGTGAATTGGGTAATCTCCATACCATCAAGCCAGACCTCCCAGCCAAGCCCCCAGGCCCCAAGAGTGGGAGACTCCCAGTCATCTTCAACAAAGCGTATGTCGTGTTCTGTGGGGTCTATGCCGAGAAATTTCAGGCTATCCAGATATTTTTCCTGAATATCAAGGGGTGAAGGTTTGAGGATAACCTGATATTGATAATAATGCTGAAGGCGATTGGGGTTTTCACCATATCTTCCATCTGTTGGTCGGCGTGAAGGGGCAACATAAGCACAGGCCCAGGGATCAGGTCCAAGGGCCCTTAAAAAAGTGGCCGGGTGAAAGGTCCCTGCTCCCGCTTCAACATCATAAGGCTGAAGGATTAGACATCCCTCTTTAGCCCAAAAGGTATTGAGTCTGGCTATAACATCCTGGAAAAACATCTCTACACCAACTGAACCTGAGGTTCCCCTTCCTGAAGTTTTTCAACCTGTCCAAGGATATAAGAGGTCTCTCCCAGGGCGTTCAAAAAGGCAAATACCTCATCTAAGGAGGATTTATCCACAATAAGAACCATTCCTATCCCGCAGTTGAAAACATGATACATTTCCTCATCACTTATCCTGCCAAGATTTTGCAGATATTTAAATACAGGCGGCCATTCCCAGGCCTTTTTTTCAAGCACTACCTTACAATTTCTGGGTAAAATCCGGGGAATGTTATCGTAAAAGCCCCCTCCTGTAATATGGGCGATACCTTTGATCCTCTGGCCCTTACTTATCAGGGTTAATATGGTGGGGACATAGATCCTTGTCGGGGTAAGAAGTTCTTCAGCCAAAGTTTTCCCAAGGTCAGAAGGAATGTGGTCAAGGGGTAATTTGTGCTCCTCAAGGATGATCTTTCTTACTAAAGAAAAACCATTGCTGTGTAATCCACTTGAAGCAAGTCCAATGACCGCATCTCCGATGGAGATCTCTGAACCATCTATAATCTTATCTCTTTCAACCATTCCCACCACAAATCCCGCAAGATCATAATCCCCTTCAGCATACATACCTGGCATTTCCGCGGTCTCCCCACCAAGAAGGGCACATTGTGAGGTCTCACACCCCCGGGTGATTCCCTCTATAAGTTCATTAAAGACCTTTTCATTGAATTTCCCCATGGCAATATAGTCCAGAAAGAAAAGGGGCTTAGCTCCTGTGGTGATAATATCGTTCACACACATAGCCACAAGGTCTATCCCAATCCCTACATGCCTATCAGCAAGGATAGCAAGCTTTATCTTTGTGCCTACCCCATCTGTTGAGGATACCAGAACGGGATTTTTGCAGCAGGAGACATCCAAGGAATAAAGACCTGCATAGCCCCCGATGTCCTGTATAACTCCCTTTTGAGTAAGTCTCTGGGTCTTTTTTTTGACTATTTCAACTAAAAGATTGGCCTTTTCAAGGTCAACCCCTGCCTCTTTGTACCGCTCCGCATCATTCATAAAGTCAAAACCTCCAGCCCTGCCAAGTCTGACAAATTATTTTAGCCCATCTTTAACCAAAGACAAGTGGTGCACTCGGCTACCAAACCCACAATTTTTGATTTTTCTGGTAGCCTCAACGCGTAGGTTGCGTGTTTTGTATGGGAGCATCCATCCTGGTTGACGATTTGAGAATTCCTATTAATTTTATACATCAATGCCCAAGAAGGTTTTAAATAACACCCAAGCCCTATTTATCGTTGAATCACCCAGTAAGATCAAAACCCTGAATAAGATTCTCAATAATTTTGGAAAGTCCTGTCTTTTTATGGCCACCCTTGGACATATCAGGGACCTTCCAGCCAAAAACCTCGGAATCGATCTCCAGACCTTTGAACCCCATCTTGAGGTTATCTCCAAGAAAAGGGTCCTTTTATCCAGATTGAAAAAACTTCTGCCCTCTGTAAAAAAGGTATATATTGCTACAGACCCAGACCGGGAAGGAGAGGCCATAGGATTTCACCTCTTTGAATACATTCAGAAGAGTAAATCTCATTATTTAGAGATTAGACGCCTTGAACTCCTTGAAATCACCGAAATTGGCATTAAAGAGGCCTTAAAAAATCCAAGAGAAATTAATGAAAATCTCTATACTGCCTGGAAAGCCAGAAGAGTCCTTGACAGACTCATTGGTTATAGAATCTCCCCCTTTCTATCCAGAAATTTTAAAAAGGCCCTCTCTGCTGGAAGGGTGCAAAGTCCGGCCTTAAGGCTTATTGTAGAGAGAGAAAGAGAGATTGAAGGCTTTATTCCTGAAAAAAGCTATTCCTTGGTAGTTGTGGCTGAAGATGAATTCGGAAATCTTTATGAACTTGAACTTTTCACAAAAAATGAATTACTTAAAAAGCAAAATCAAGAAGAATTCTTAAAAATTTATGAAGATTATCTGAAGGGAGAGGAGATTAAACTTTCGCACCTGCGGGAAAAAATTCAGAAGAAATATCCTCCCCAACCCCTAAAAACAAGTACCCTGATAGAATTTTCAGGCAAATTTCTCGGTCTCTCCCCAAAGGACACCATGAAAATTGCCCAGAGACTCTATGAAGAGGGCTACATCACCTATATGAGAACTGATTCCACGAGGATAAGTCCCTTAGCCAAAAGGGAGGCTAAGGATTTTATTGCCAGACACTTTGGAGAGCATTATGTGGGTGGGGAAAGGAAGGGCAGGTTATCTGCCTTTGCCCAGGATGCTCATGAAGCCGTAAGGCCAACCAAGGTTAATTTAGAATCACCTCCCCTTGGAAAAACCGAAAAGGCCCTATATGAGCTAATCAGAAGGATCTTTTTAGCTTCCCAGATGAAAGAGGCAGAATATCTTGAGCGAACCTACGAGTTTAGAAATGAGGTCTTGCCAAAGGACTTAAGGCTTTTAATGAAAAGAACTAAACTTCTCTTTGATGGATTCTTAATTCTTCTTGGAGAAGAGAAAAAGGATACTGGGGAAGTCCCTAATTTGAAAGAGGGTGCCGTTTTTAAGGTTAAGGATTATAAAATCAGAGAGCACATTACCAGGCCACCTGAGAGATTTACTCCCCAATCTTTGATAAAAAAATTGGAGGCCTTAGGGATCGGCAGACCCTCCACCTATGCCACCATGCTTGATATTCTTTTCACAAGGGGTTATGTGGAAAAGGAAGGGAGATATCTTAGACCCACAGAGCTTGGGAGAAGGGTCTGTGAGTTTCTGGAAAGAAAAACGCCCCTTTTTATGGATTACGAATTTACCGCAAGACTTGAGGAGTCCTTGGATAAGATCTCAGAAAAAAAGAGGGATTATTATTCTACGGTCAAAGAGGTCTTTGAAATCTTAGAGGGTTATCTATCAAAGAGATGAGGCTCTATGTAGTAGGGGTTGGCCCCGGTGATCCTGAATTAATTACTCTCAAGGGTCTTAAAATCTTAAAGGATACCCCCCTTATCTTTTATCCCACTGGAGGTAAGGAGACCTTAGCCTTATCTATTATAAAAAAGGTGATCCCTCTGGAAGAGAAAAGGCTTGTGGAACTTTACTTCCCTATGCAGAGGGTTGAAGAACTCTCCCCGCATTGGGAGGATTTAACCGAAAGGATAAGTGCATACCTCTCGGACACAAGAACTGGGGCCTTTATTACCCTCGGGGATCCGGCCTTTTATTCTACCTTTTTTTATCTCCAGAGTTTTATAGAAAAAAGGGGGATTGAAATAGAGATTATTCCCGGTATAGGCTCTTTTTCCGGCTTTTCTGCCAGTCTCAAAATTCCCTTGGCACTTCATAGAGAAGAGGTTGTGATTACTAATGCAGGCTCCTTTCTAAAGAGCCCTCAAAAATATCTCTCCTTTGATACCATCGTCTTAATGAAAACCCATCGGTTTACAAAAGAAATCAGAGACTTTGCCAGAACTTACGGATATACCGGTTTTACTGGAAAAAGAATAGGGCAGGACTTTGAAAAAATATGGTATAATCTGAGTGAAGTGGATGAGGATGAATTGGATTATTTTACCCTTGTGATTTTGAAAAAACTATGAAAAAGGTATATTTTATTGGAATTGGACCAGGGGATCCTGAGCTTTTAACCCTTAAGGCTCTAAGGATAATAAAAGAGGCTGATCTCGTTATCTATCCCGGAAGTCTAATCAGTGAAGAAATGTACGCCTTTTTAAAGGGGGAAAATGGGAAGGCCGAATTTTACGATGCCTTTGGAAGAAGCCTTGAAGAGATCCTTCAGAAGATTAAAGAGGTTACTAAACAAAAGAGGATTGTGGTAAGACTGGTTAGCGGGGATCCAGCCCTTTATAGTTCCATTATGGAGCACATTGAGGCCCTGAGGGAGGCGGGTTTTACCTACGAGATTATTCCAGGTGTCTCTTCCGGTTTTATGGCCTCTGCCCGCTTAGGGATAGAATTTACCTATCCTGAGCTATCAAACTCAGTAATCTTTACCAGATTGAGCGGAAAAACCGGAGGGGCAAAGGAAGAGGAGATCCTTAAATTTGCAGAAACCAGATCTACCTTGGTATTTTTTTTGAGTTCCGGACTTGTGGACAGGCTATCTTCCCTTTTACAAAGGGTTTACCCTCCAGAGACCCAGGTTGCTCTTCTTCACAGGCTGTCCCGAAGGGATGAGAAAATCTTCCTTACCTCCCTTTCCAAACTGGAAGAGACTATGCAAAAGGAGAAAATCACTAAAACTGCCCTCATCGTAGTAGGGGATGTCCTAAGACTAATAAATGAAAATTTTTACAAAAGATCAGATCTTTATGGAAAGAAATAAAGAATTTATCATCTTTTATCTATCAGAAGAGGGTAGGGGATTAGCTGAGGGCCTGAGCTCTTTCTTAGGGAGGGCTGAAGTCCTTAGATTTGAAGCCAAAAGACAAAGGGACTTTACAGGATGTTTCCAGCCTGGAAAGGTTCTTATCTTTATCATGGCCCTTGGAATTGTAGCCCGAGTCACGGCAAAATTCCTCAAAGGCAAGGACAGGGATCCAGGTATAATAGTGATTGATGAATCAGGGAATAATGTGATTAGCTATCTCGGAGGCCATTATGCCGAGATCAATAAAATTACCCTTGAGATAGCCACCTATCTTGGGGCTCATCCTGTGATTACTACCGCATCAGACAACAAAGGACTACCACCTTTGGATCTCTGGATAAAGGAACATAAATTTTTTATTCAAAACCGAGAACAAATTTATGCAACAATGTCAAAATTTAATGAAAAAAGGGAGCTCAGGGTCTATTTTGAGCCTGAACTGCATTATCCCTTACCCCAGGGGTTCAGAAGAGCTTCGGATCCAGAAGAGGCAGAGGTTGTGGTTTCCTATAAAAGACAGGTCTTTAAGGATAAGTTGATTCTTATTCCCAGATGTCTTTTTGCAGGGGTTGGCTTTCATGAGGTCTTGACCGAGGCTGATTTTGAGGAGCTTTTCAGAAAAGTCTTTGACGAGCTAAACCTTGAGTTTAAAGCTCTAAAAGGAATAGGGACCCTTGATAGAAAGGCGGAGTATCTGCCCCTTAAGAATTTTGCTCTGAAAGAGGGATTAAGATTATTTGGTTATAGCAAGGATGAGCTCTTAAGAGCTGAGATCTCAACGCCCTCTTCTGCGGCTAAAAGGACCTTGGGTATTGAGAGTGTCTCTGAGGCCTCTGCCCTTCTTGCAAGTCAGGGGGTCTTGATTTATCCCAAAAGGGTTTACAAAGACTTTACCATAGCCCTTGCCCTTGAGCCCTATAAAAGGCTTGGGAAATTATATGTGGTTGGACTTGGGCCTGGCTCAAAGGATTATCTTACCCTGAGGGCCCTAAGGGTTTTGAGTGAGGTTAAGGCAGTAGTGGGTTATAAGACCTATATCAGACAGATTCTACCGCTCATTAAAAACAAAGAGGTCTACCAGTTTTCCATGACCCAGGAGATTGACCGGGTTAAAAAGGCCATAGAGCTTGCCCTATCAGGAAAGGACACAGCCCTTGTGAGTGGGGGAGACCCAGGTATTTACGGAATGGCTGGACTTGTTCTTGAGATAATTCAGAAAAACAGAATCAAACTTGAGGTTGAGATTATTCCAGGGGTCTCGGCCCTTAATATGGGAAATGCCCTCCTTGGAGCCCCCCTTGGAAATGACTTTGCAGTAATAAGCCTTTCGGATAGATTGACCCCCTGGGAGGTCATTGAAGACCGCCTAAGACAACTTTTGAATACTCTTTTACCTTTAGTGATATATAATCCTCGCAGTAGGGGAAGGCAAGCTCAATTTGAAAAGGCCTTGGGGATTCTAAAAGAAAAAAGGCCTCCTGAGACACCTGTTGCCATCATCAATTCTGCCTCAAGAGAGGAGGAGGAGATAATCCTTGGCACCCTTTCTGATTTACCAGTGGAGAAAGTGGGTATGAATAGCCTTATAATTGTTGGGAGCAAAGATACCCAGTGCTTGGGCAATTTTTTGATTGCTAAAAGAGGGTATGAGAAAAAATATGGAGAGGCCTATGAAATCAGCTCTTCTCATGTCTGATTCTCATCTCTGGGGACTTTGGACCTACCAGGCCTTGAAAAGAGCAAATCTTGATTTTGAACCCCTTCTTTCTGAGGAGATTGATGAGACCTTTTCTTTGAAATACAAGGCCCTTTTTGTTCCAGGCGGCTGGTCAAAAAACAAACTGGAGGGCCTGACGGAGAGACAAAAGGAGATTTTGCAGGACTTTGTTAAGAAGGGAGGCCTTTATATTGGAATCTGTGGTGGAGCCAGTCTGGCTGGAGTTGATGGTTTGGGAATTGCAGGTGTTCAAAGAACTCCAGAGCGGGTTCCAAGTTATAGTGGACCCTGTAGAGTGGAGTTTGATAGAGGGCATCCCCTTTTTCTTAAGGTAAAACCCAGTTTCTATCTCTGGTTTCCTCCTGAACTTGAGGTTTTATCCAAAAATGTTTCCATCCTTGCCTCTTTTAAAGGGCCTGAAAAGGGGGCCTATGTCTCTGACCTTTCTCTGGACGATCACAGGGAGCACCTGGATTTCTTTGAGGACTTCTATGGAATTCGTTTGAATCCTGATCATATGAAGAAAAAACCCCTGATCCTGGAGGAGGCCTCAGGAAAAGGCCGGGTCCTTCTCTCTCTCATCCACTTTGATACCCCCAATTGTAAAAACGGTCAGAGATTTCTTAAGAATCTTCTTGAATATTACGAACTTTCTCTTAATCCCAGTACCTTAAAAATGATTACCCGCAAGACCCAGCTTCAGAGGAAATTTAAAAAAAAGCTCTCTACCTGTTATAACAATGCCCTTGAGGTCCTGAATTTTGGTATGAGAAATTTTCTCTTTCATAAGAGATTTCCCTTTTTTTATCAGTGGAAGAGGGGGATAAGGGGCCTTGAACTTCTGAATCTGGTCTATCTATTTGAAGAAATCGTCTATCTTCTTCATCACATGGAACTTGGTAAGGAAACCCTGGACTTTTTTTCTGAAACCTGTGTCTCTGCAGAGACAATGGTTCAAAAGGTTCTGCTTGCCTTAAAATACGATTATTTGAGATATAGAGGTATAAAGGGGAAGGATTTTGACTCTCTCTTAGAGGAGGTCTTCGGAAACAATAAAAAGAGCTATGGCGGCCTTTACAAAAACCTTATTAACCTTCTGGAGAGAGTTCTTGTCAGGCTCTGGAGAGAGGCTTACCGGTGATAACCTTTGTGCTTGGTGGAGCAAAATCAGGTAAAACAAACTGGGCCTTAAGATATGCCGAAGGTCTAAAGGGTTTTAAAAACTATTATTACTTAGCTACAGCCCAGGCCTTGGATGAAGAGATGAGAGAAAAAATTGAAAAACATAAAAAGGAGAGACCCTCTTTCTGGAAACTCCTTGAAGAGCCCCTCTATATTTCTGATCACCTTGAAAGGTTCTCTAATTCAGATTCTATCATCCTTCTTGATTGTATAACCCTCTGGATTTCCAATCTTTTACATCTCAAAAAAGACCTTGATAGGGAATATGAAAGTTTTTTAAAGGTCTTAAGGAATTATCAAAGGAGAGAGAGCTCCTGGGTATTAATAATCTCCAATGAAGTGGGCCTGGGTATAGTTCCTGAAAATAAACTTGCCAGGGGTTATCGCGAACATGTTGGCTATCTTAATCAGAGGATTGCTGAGATTTCAGATGAGGCTTACTTTATAGTGGCAGGCCTCTCAATTACCCTCAAAAGAGAATTATCTTCAGATTTATCTATCCTTTAACTTCTCATCATTTGGAGGTAGCGCAAGACCTTTAGTCTGCGTAGATTTTTCAAAAAACAAAAATGATCACAAGCTGAAGCTTGCGGCTACCAGAACCCAAAAAATTAAGAAACTTTTCACAACCAAAAGTCTACAGCTACCAAGAACCTAAAAAGAACCATAATTTTGCAAAGGTCTCAATCTCAATCAAAGCCTTGACAGTCAAGGGATAGAAGGCGGTTGTAGTGCAACTTTGTTTTTTAAAAACGCTAAAATGTGTCTATTTTCAAGGCTTTCCGAAATTGAACTGACAAAGTCAGGTTTGATTATTTCACACAGCCTAAGAGTCCCGGGGTTAAAGATTCATGAGAAGGTTACTATTTAACGACCTTTAAGATGAAGAGGGGATTTTCTGGTTTGAAGTAATGATAGTCCTTGAGAGAGGAAAACTTATTGATTTGCAGTTGAATTAAATCTATTTGATGGGATTTTTCTTTAAAAAACTCTAAGGCCTCTTTCAGATTTTCATAGGTTACAAAGGAAAATACCATAATCTTTAAGTCCTTTAAGTCCTCAAGAAAATTCAAAATTTCCTTTAGTTTGCCAGAGGTCCCCCCTACAAAGACCCTCTGAGGTTTCGGCAAATCAAAAAGACCCTCTGGGGCCTCACCATAAATAACCTTTACATTGGATAACAAAAACTTCTTACAATTCTCCTCAATAAGTCTGCAGGATTCTTGACTTTTTTCTATGGCGTAAATTTCAAGATGGGGGGAGAGTCCTGCCAGCTCTATGCTTACAGAACCAGAGCCTGCACCGATATCCCAGACTACTCCTCTCAGAGGGGGATTGAGTTTGTGAACAATTACAGCTCTAACCTCATCTTTGGTAATCATGCCCCTTGCATGAAGGATTTCTCCCTCGGTAAGACCAAAAAGGGGAAGTTTCCCCCAATCGGGATTTTCAATTAATAGACAATGGGGTTCTGAAAAAGTGGCTCTGGCTATAGCTTGAGGCTTATCGGTAATAATTCTTTCCTCAGGATATCCCAGTCTTTCACCGACATGAAGGATGAGCCCCTTTAAGCCCTTTTTATCCAGAAGGTCAGCTAAAAAGGCGGGATTTTTCTCTGGATCAGTGTAGATAAAAAGATAGAGATTTTGATCTACGGCCCTTAAGAAATCTTCTAAAGAAAAAGACCGTCCGTGCACAGATAGGGTCTTGACCTTATAGAAGGGGATCTTCAAGCGACTGCAGAGGACCTGCAGGGTGGTGAAATCCGGATAGATCTTAATTTTTTCAAGGGGAAACTCTCTGATCAATCTCTCCCCTATGCCATAGAATAGGGGATCTCCTCCAGCAAGGACAGCTATTTCTTCAGCGGAGTTTTTGATTAATGAAATAAGCTCTCTGCTTGAGGAAAGGGTCTTAATCTTTGCTTGAATTTTTTTCAGCTGGGGATATCTTTCAAGGACCTTTAGCGTCCCCTTAAAACAAAAGATCCTTCCAACCCTTTGAAGGAGGGCTTCTTCCTCTGGAGTTAAAATTTTGTAGCCAATTCCAATAAGATGCAAAAGCTCAGGCATCCTTTTCCTCTCTGGGTCTAACTAAGTAGATTTCCATAAGATAGCCCTTTTGAGCCTTGAGGTGCCTCCTTGTTTCCTTTATATCACTGGCCACCTCCTCTAAAGGACCTTCAATATAGACCTCACCCTCCTGTCCCACATAGGCCCCCCAGTGGATTTCGTAGGGATGTCCTTTAAAGAGAGAAAAGGTTTCATAATTATCTAAGAAAACTATGACTGGGTGATCAAGTTCTTTCAATTTTCTCAGGGTGCGAGGTGTGTGAAAGGTAAGGGGGGTAGCCAGATCCGTCAGGGAAACCTTGAGCCTTGCCCCAAGCACCTGAAAGGAAGAGAGCCCTGGAACCACCTCCCAGGAAAGATTTATCTCCTTCTCTATCTCCCTTAGTATGTCAATATGTCCATCATACAGGGTTGGATCCCCCCAGATAAGAAACCCTGCCTCCTCGGCATCCCCTCTGAGAAGGGCTTTTTTTAAAATCTCAGCCTTGGTCTTTCTCCATTCCTTTACCTTATCCCTATAATTTATCCCTTTTTCTCTCTCAGGGAAGGGAAGAAAAAGGCATTGAAAGGGCCTATCACCCCTTACAAATTTTATGATTTCAAGCCTTTTCTGAGTAAGCCCTTCTTTTGGGCCCTTTTTTTCAGGAATCAAGAAAAGCTCAAGCCTTTCCAGGAGACCCTTGGCTTCAAGGGTTAAATATCTGGGATCCCCTGGTCCAATCCCAATGAGATAGAGCTTTTTAATCATTTGAAACCACCTTCCGGTTTGTTTGCAAGCCTGAGTAAGGCATTAATTACCGCACAGCAGGCTGGACTCCCCCCCTTTTGGCTCAGATTGGTAATAAAGGGAAAGCTCTGGGTTGATAGAAGTATCTTTGCCTCAAGGGCCTTAACAAAACCAACGGGCATACCCACAACTACGATAGAATGGGAATTTTCATAATGGCCGAGTATTTCAATGGCTTTCAAGAGAGCCGTGGGAGAGTTTCCAATGGCTATGATTCCAATATTGGGCTCCCTCTCAAGAGCAAGCTCAATGGCCCTTTCAGTACGCGTGCCATCCTCAGGGTTTTCTTCAACCTCTGATAGATAACATACAACCCTGTTCTTTTGAAGAAGCCTATCTGAAATCCCTGCCTTTACCATGTTTACATCCACCAAAATATCCTTACCCTGTCTCAAATTTTCCAGGGCCTTACTTACAGCCTCTTTGTGAAAGACCAAGGTATCCTTAAACTCAAGGTCAGCCGTTGCGTGGATAACCCTTTTAATTATCACCCTCTCTTCCTCTGAAAAGGGACTTAAATCCACCTCCCTTTCAATGATTTCAAAACTCTTTTTTTCAATCTCTTCTCCACTTCTAATCCCTGCTTCCTCAATCCTTTCCTTGACGATTTCAGCCAGTTTTTCATGTATTCCCAGGGGTCTGGTATAAATTATCTCTACCTCCGGGTATTTTTTCCTGGTAGATTCAAGGATTTCTGGAATATCCTTGGTTACATGAAGCCCTGAACTTAAAAAGAAAGGGTGCACAACGATCCTTTTGGCACCCTCTTTTATTGAATCCTCAAGGGCTGAGCCTATATCAGGTTCTCCAAATTGAAGGAAGGCAAGGGAAAAATCAGTCAGGGGTCTTTTGAAAACTTTAGCCAGAAGATTCAGAAAGTTATCCCAGTAATTGGCCTCCCTCTTGGGGCTTCCGTGTAAAATAATCAAGATCTTTTCCATAAACTCCCCCCTCTATTTTTAATAGACTCCTCAAGGTTCTCTCAAATCCAAAAAATCCAGCGCAAGCCAAAGCTTGAGGCTACCGAAAGCAAAAATGTAACTGAGGCCCCATTAAAGGGCTGGTTCGTTGCAAAATTTTTCCCCGGTAGCCGCGGGCTTAAGCCCGCGTAGGACCATGCTTTTGCAAAGGTCTCGGGCCCTCAATTTTCTTTAACTGCAATAAAGTGTAGATATGAGGCCAGCACATTTTTATAACAAAAACCCTCGTAAAAATTTCCATGTTCAGGGGTATATACTTTATATATTTTTTCTAAATTTGCGGTATTCTCAATTTGAGTGTAATGAAATTCGTGGGCATAAAATTCCTTTAATCCTTGAAAGAAGGGGTGCCTGGCTAAGAGTTTAACCCTTCTGTAACCAAGGGCAAGTCCTTTCTTAGAAACCTCAAAGGGAAAAATGCCAGCTAAGGGATAAAAATTATCTTCCCAGAAAAGCCCCTTTGAAAGATATACAAGGCCACCGCATTCGGCATAGATTGGTAAGTCCGCTTCAGCAAAGGCCCTGATTTCTTTAAGCATACCTTTATTTTCACTTAATCTCCGGGCAAATAACTCAGGGTAACCCCCTCCAAGATAGAGGCCCTGAGCAGAGGTTGGAAGCCCTGAATCTTCAAGGGGGCTAAAAAAGAGAGGCTCAAGCTTCTGGGAGATTTCCTCAAGGATATGTTGATAGTAAAAGTTAAAGGCAGGGTCTAAGGCTATGGCGATCCTTTGAAAGGGCAAATCCGGAAAAAAGCGGGGTAGGGGAGCTTCCTCCGGGGGTTTCGGTATGGGCTTAAAGACAGATAGGTCAATGGATTTTTCAAGCTCATAGGCAATCTTTGAGATAAGGTCTTCGGCCTCCTTCATGTGTTCTGGCAAATAAAGGCCGAGATGCCTTGAAGGAAGTTCTAACTCCCTCTTCCTGAAGAGATGACCAATGATTTGATATCCCTTAAGGGTCCTCTCAAGTCTCAAAAGATGCCTATGAGAGGAAACCCTATTGAGAAATAAAAGAAGATCAAGCCCGGCCTTTTTGATTCTTTCTGCCAATCCCTTGAGGATATAAAAAATAGTCTCTGCAACGCCAGAGGTATCAAGGACAAGAATAATAGGGAGTCCAAGGAGACCTGCCAGCTTAAAGGTGGAATATCTTCCGTCAAATAGTCCCATCACACCTTCAACAACAGAATAATCACAATCCTTACTTTTGTGGTAAAAGAGGGCCTTAATCCTGCCTTCTCCCATGGAGAAGAGATCAAGATTATAAGAGGGCCTTCCAGCAGCCACAGCCTGCCATTTGGTGTCAATATAGTCTGGCCCCACCTTAAAGGGCTGAACCTTGAGGCCCCTCTGGGTTAACAATCTCAATATCCCGAGGGTCAAGAGGGTCTTTCCTTCACCGCTTCTCGGTGCAGAAATCACAAAGCCCCTAACCATTCTCTCAAGGCCTCAATAAAGAGTGTTAAACCTTTTTCATCCTTCAGGGATACCCTGAAATCATCTTCCTTCAATCCATAAAAATTCTCACAGGGTCTGATAAGAATAAGTCGCTCCTTAAGAAGCCAGGCGAAAAAGTCCCTTCCCTTGGGAAGGTGCCTTAAAAGGTAGAAGTTAGTCTCACTTGGAATAAAGCTAAGGCCCATTTCCTGAAGGGACCTTTCAAACAGATTTTTGAGTTTATGAAAATGTCTCAGGCTTTCTTTTTTGAAGGCTGAGTTCAAAAGCAGCTTCCGGGCTAAGTATTGGGATAAGGTGTTTACACTCCATTCCGGTCTTAAGGCCCTTATTTTTGAAAGAAGGTGACTTGAGGAGGCAAGATAACCTACCCGCATCCCTGCAAGCCCGTAAAATTTGGTTAAGGACCTGCAAACAAAGAGGTTAGGAAAATTTGCGGTTTCCCTTAACAGTGAGTTATCCTCAGAAAAATCAATAAAGGCTTCATCAATAATAAAAAGTGCGTTATCATAACGAGATATAAGATATTTTAAAGAATTTTTCTTAAAAACTTTCCCGGTGGGATTATTGGGGTTGCAGATGATGACAGCCCCTGGGGCTTGCAAGTTTTTTAAGAAATCTTCTATGGACTGAATTTGATCCTCAGGATTTAATGAAAAATTTTGCTTAATGCTCAAATCTTTACGCAGAGCGGCTATTTTCCTATACCCGACAAAGGTGGGTTCTGGCAGAAAGATCTTACAAGACCTGGGTAAATTCAGGATTAACAGCTGAAGAAGTTCATAAGACCCATTTCCAGGCAGAAGGTTCTCCGCTTTTAGTCCGTACCTTTCAGCAATAAGGCCTTTTATCTCAGAGGCCTCAGGATCAGGATAAAGCTGAAGTAAGTGAAAGAGTTCTTCCTCTTTTAGGGGTAAGAAGTCTTTGATTAACGGGTTTACGGAAGAACTCAGATCAATGAGATCAAAAGGGGAGACCCCCAGTAGTCTGGCATAAAAATAGACATTTCCACCATGTTCAGGAAGACTTAAAATTTTCACTTAATCCCCTTTAGAAGTAAGATCAAGCTTAGCATGAGAGCCGAACTGATCCATAAAAGCCTCTTCGCTACAGGTATGGCCTGATCAAGATTTAAAAGTAAATCCTCCCCCAGATAGGGTTTATGGACAAGTTTCCCGCCATAATAGGCTGGGCCAAGGAGCTTGATTCCCAACGCCCCAGCCAGAGCTGCCTCTGGATATCCACTATTTGGTGAGGGATGCAATCTGGCATATTTTATAGTCCCTCTCAGGGCCCTGAATCCGCTTTTTAAACCCAGATAGAGGGCACTGGATAGGGCAATCAAGAGCGCTGTAATCCTTGCAGGAATAAGATTTAAGAGATCGTCCATCTTTGCAGAAAACCATCCAAAGTGATAATATCTCTCATTTTTATAGCCTACCATGGAATCAAGGGTATTGACAGTTTTATAAAATACTATCCCTGGAAGACCAAGGAGGGTTAGCCAGAAAAGCGGGGCAATTACTCCATCGTTCAGGTTCTCAGCGTAGCTTTCAAGGACGGCCTTCTGGATTTCTCTCTTTCCAAGGGGCTCTGTATCTCTTCCCACAAGGGCCTTAAGGGCCTCCCTGGCAGTCTCTATTTTTTCAAGAGAAAGCAGTTTTTCCACTTTAGAGCCCTCAAAGATAAGCCCTCTTAAGGCCAGGAAAAGGGAAAGGCTGAGGACAAAAATACCCTCAGCTATAAAAAAACAGCAGCTCCTGAGCTTTTGAAGCCCACTCAAAAACAATATAGCCAGCAAGAGGGTGGTAAGATTTACAGCTATAAAAAACAGGACCCCTCGGATTTTTTCTGAGGGCCCCTTTATTTTTCTAAAAATCCTTTCATAAAAAAGGATCAATCTTCCCATGCCTCTAACAGGATGGGGGACAATCCTTGGATCTCCAAGGATTAAATCCAGTAGAAAGGCAAGCAGGATCTGGTAACCCTTAATTTCTATAGGATTCATCCTTAAAGCCCGAGAATCTCATAGAGTTTTTTCATCTCTAAGTGTTCTTCCACAAAAGCAGAAAGCTCATCCAGATTCTCTTCAAGGGTCTCCCAGTAGGAAATTTTGATAGGGAGGGCCTTCAGACCTTTTTTGAGGCGATGCCGATTAATAAGGTCCCTTCTAAAGGGATCGTTGGTAAATATCCCGTGGAGATAGCTTCCCCAGACATTATCCTTTTGAGAGCCATCCTTAGTCCTTTCACCCGTTGCAAGTCGCCTGATCTCAAAGAGGTTTAACTCCCCCTCTGACAATCCCTTATGAATCTCAAACCCCCAGAGTTCTCCTTTGATTGCCTCATTTTTTAGGAGAGTGGCATAACACTGACTTGTAATCTTTTCCGGATAGAAGGTTGTCTCCACATCAAGAAAACCGAGCCCCTCCACTTCTACAAGCTCCCCTTCAACCTTAAAGGGGTTTCGCAGTATCTTTCCAAGCATCTGAAAGCCTCCGCAGATTCCAATAATCTCAGCCCCCCTCTCAAGGGCCTTCTCTAAGACCCTCTTAAGCCCCATCTCTCTGAGCCATAAAAGGTCACTTAGGGTGTTTTTGCTTCCAGGGACAATAATAACATCCGCAGTAAGGAGATCTTCTTCCCTGAGGGAGTAAAGTATCTCCACATCCTCTTCAAGGTAAAAGGGGTCAAAATCTGAAAAGTTGGAAAGGTGCTTTAGAGGGAGAATCACTATTTTGACCTCCCCCTTTTTCTGGAATCTTTTTTTGCTGAAAAAGGAAAAGCCATCTTCATCGGATATCTTTAGCTCCTCCTTTAGAGGTAAAATACCTAAGCTCTTGAGCCCGGTTAAAGACTTGATTTTTTTAATTCCCGAATGGAGAAGGCTTTCCTTTCCTCTGAATTTATTTATTATAAAACCTTCAAAAAGCCTTGCATAATCGGGCTTAAATCTTTTCAAGAGTTCCAGGGTTCCAAAGATTGAGGCAAAGACCCCACCTTTGTCAATATCCCCCACAAGTAGAACGGGGCACTTAAGATAAAGCGCAGGTCTTATGTTTACAATATCCACATCAAGCAGATTTATCTCAGCGGGACTTCCCGCCCCCTCTAAAAGGATGAGATCATAGTGAGCGATCAGGTGTTCAAGGGCTTCCCTAACAGTCTTCCACAACAGCTCTTTTTCCTGATAGTAGGCCTCTGCCGGAAGGGTTTTATAGAGCCTGCCCAGGACAAGAACCTGGCTTTTTTGATTCCCTTCGGGTTTTAGAAGAATGGGGTTAAAATATTTTTCAGGCTCAATTCTGCAGGCCCTGGCCTGTAAAGCCTGGGCAAGCCCGATCTCACTTCCATCTCTGCAGACAAAACTCTGAAGACTCATATTCTGTGCCTTAAAGGGGGCAACCCTTATTCCCTTCTTGGCAAAGTGTCTGCAAAGAGCGGTGACCAGAAAGGATTTTCCTGCCGAGGAATTGGTGCCTGTTATCATTAAAGCCTTGGCCATATAACTCCACCGTAAAAGAGGGTGAGTCCCTCAATAATCTCAACGAAAGCCCCAAAATTGTCTCCTGTAAGTCCTCCAAAGGCCCTTTCAAATTTCCTTTTGAAGTATATTATAATGGCAAAATTAATACAGAAAATCAATGTGATATGATAGATTTTAAAGAAGGATTCTAAATAAAAATCAAATCCAAGAATAATCAGACTAAGAACAAGTCCCTGCAGAATGCCTGAAGATTTCAGGTTTTTTTTCATCAGAAAACCGAGGCCCTCTTTTCGGGCAGGTTTTGAAAAGAAAATTACAGGAAGAAGAAGGGTTCTTGAGAGGAAATAAGGTAAAAAGAGGAGGTTAAAATTGCCCTGCAAGAGAATTTCTCGCAGAAAAAGAAATTTTGAGAGAATATCAATTACTACCGCAGACACCCCAGCTACACCAGTTGTGCTATCTTTCATAATGGAAAGTCTTTTTTTCTTATCCTCTTCCGGACTTCCTCCCCCTTTGTAGGAAAGGGCATCAAAGGTATCTGCAAGTCCATCAAGATGAAAGATACCTCGTATAAAAAATATGGTGAAAAGGAGTAAAAGGGAGAGAACTTCAGCAGAAATTTTAGCGCTAAGCCCCCTGGCCAAAGAAAGGATTATTAAGCCCTCAAGGGCCCCCACGAGGGGGAAAAAAATAAGGGCCCTCTGAAAGTCTCTCTCGGTGATCCCACTTATTTTTATAGGGATTCTCCAGAGAAAGGAAGTTGCAAGGAGTAGACCTTTAAGCATAATTACTGAAGATTTTTGGAAACCCCTGCGGATTCAAAGGTTGCCATTTCATGATAAATCCTCAAGGCTGCCTCTATTAGGAGCATGGCAAGGGCAGCCCCTGTCCCCTCTCCCAATCTCAGGTTGAGGTCAAGAAGGGGTGAAAGACTCATGTATTCAAGCTGGGCCTGATGGCCCTTTTCCATGGATCTATGAGAGGCAATGACATAGTTTTTGACCAGAGGATTGATCTTGTAAGCAAGGAGAACCCCTGCCCCTGTGATAAACCCATCCATCACAACAGGCACTCTACTTTCAGCACAGGCAAGAACTACCCCTGCACAGGCCCCAATCTCTGTCCCCCCCACCTTAGAGAGAACATCAAGGGCATCTTCAGGATCTGGCCTGTGGAGTTCTATAGCCCTCTTTATGACCTCAATCTTCTTTAGATAGAAGTAATCATTGATCCCAGTTCCACGGCCTGTGACCTCTTCAACGGATTTTCCAGTAATGACTGCCGTTATAGCAGAGGAGGGGGTGGTGTTTCCTATGCCCATATCCCCAATTCCTATGAGATTATAGCCCGTTGAGATAGCCTCCTTAGCAAGTTCATAGCCTGTTACTAAGCACCTCAAGGCTTCCTCTCTTGTCATAGCAGGCTCCTTGGCAAAATTTCTGGTTCCGGGACAGACCTTTTTAGAGATTAGTTCTGAAAGGTTTTTAAATTCATAATCCACCCCTACATCAATGACCTTAACATCTGCCCCTGCAAATCTGGCCAGGACATTTATGCCAGCTCCACCTCTAAGAAAATTAAAGACCATTTGCGCTGTAACTTCCTTGGGAAAGGCTGAGACCCCTTCTTCGGTAACCCCGTGATCTCCCGCAAAGACAAAGCTTAATTTTCTGTTAATACGAGGGGAGGGGTTCTCAAAGATGGCTACAAGCTGGGCTGCAAGTTCTTCAAGCCGTCCGAGGCTTCCCTTTGGCTTGGTAAGATTATCCAGCCTTGCCCAGGCCTGCTTCAACCACTCTTCTTTTAGGGGTTCAATTCTTAACTGATAAGGCCATTCCTTTGGCATAGCCTAAGGCCCTCCTTTTCTGGATATTATGGTAAAGTGATTTACCATAATTTAACCCGATTTTTCTATTTGTAAACTGAGTGTATGAGGCAAAAGGATTTTAGACTTTGTGAGTTTTTCACAAAATTAATCTTTTTCGGTAGCCTCAGGACCTTTAGCCTGCTAAGGTTCGTAAAATAAAAAATCAAAAAATCTGGCGCAACCTACCGGTTGCGATTACCTCCAGAACCAAAAATCATTAATTTTGTAGGCGCAAGACCTTTAGCCTGCGAAGGTTTTCAAAAATACAAATCAATACCACACGCAAGCTAAAGCTTGCGGCTATTACAAATCCAAAAATTAAGAGACATAGATTAGGTAGCCGCAGGACCCTTTAGTTTGCGTCAAAGAACTCACTTGACAAATTTTGAAAAACTGATATGGTAATTTGAATTACCATATCAGGAGGAAAGGGATGCATATCTCTGAGGGGATTTTGCCATTAAACTGGGCTATTGCCTGGTGGGGGGCAACTGCATCTGCCCTTGTTTTTAGTTTTAAAAAACTTAAAAAAGAAATGGAGCCTCAGCCCGAAAAAAAGGCAATTTTTGCCTTTATCACAGCTTTGGTTTTTCTCTTTTCCATGGTGCCCATTCCTGTTCCTTTTGCAGGCACCTGTTCTCACCCCGTAGGAGTAGCTGTGGCTGTATTTGTGCTTGGTCTTTCGGGAAGCATTGTCTCAGGTTTTATTGTTCTTCTTCTTCAGGCCCTTTTTCTTGCCCACGGAGGGCTTTCCACCCTTGGGGCCAATGCCTTTTCTATGGCCATTATGGGAAGCCTTTCAGCCTACTTGGTTATTAAGATCACCCAAAAGAATAATTTCTCCCTTTTTCTGAAGGGCCTTTTGGCAGGACTCCTTGCTGACTGGATGACCTATCTTACCACAGCCTTTCAACTGGCCATAGCCTTAAAAGATAAAGAGCCCTTTTCTTTCCTTTTTCTTAAGGTCCTGATAGCCTTTATTCCCACTCAGGCACCTCTTGGCATCCTTGAAGGGGTTATCACCGGAGCCCTGGTTAGGGCTATATATAAGAGAAGAAAAGACCTTTTTGCCTTTGAAAGTCTAAAAACTGCCAAAGAGGTGGTCAAATGAAAAAAATTGTGTTATTAATACTCTGTGTAATCTTCTTTGTCTCGGGCCAAGCTCAAGCCGAGGAGAAAGAGGAAAAATGGAAGGGTATTGATGAAGCGGTGATTGAAAAGATTGCCGAAGAAAAGGGTAGGGCCCCTAAAAGTATTTTTAATCTTGAGGGGGATACCGAGCTTTTTGTTTTTTCCCTTTTTTCAGGCCTTGCAGGATTTATCACAGGCTATTACTGGAGAAAACTTTTAAGCGACGAGAAAAATGCAGCCTCCCCTGAGAAGTCTTCCAGTCTTTATCGTAAGGCTTAACATAAAAATAAGGTTTCTCTATTTTTGTGGACTTCTTTTATTAATCCTTCTTTCTAAAAACTCCCTTTTTTTGCTCCTTATTTTCCTTTTTCACTTAGTTTTTTTCTTGAGGGATAAAGAAAATCTTAGAGGGCTTATCCACTTTTATCTTGAACCGCTCTTTATAGCTCTTATCTTGGTGATTCTTAAGGGCCTTGACTTTTCATCCTTTCATAACACCCTTTATAATATCAAAGAAAATCTCTTTTTAGGGCTCCGTGTGCTTTCGGCCTGCACCCTTTTCCTGTTTTTCTATGCCTCCCTTGGCTTTTTTGAGATCATAAAACTTATGCACTGGCTGAGAATTTCCCCCTTTTTTCAGGAGCTCTTTTTCTTAAGCTACAAATTTATCCACCTTTTGAGAGGGGATTTATCCTTGGTTTACCTTACTCAAAAAAATAGACTCGGCTATGGGGGTTTTAGAAAATCTCTAAACTCTCTCAAATATCTTGTTCAGGCCTCTTTTTTTAAGGCCCTGAGACATACAGAAGAGACCCTTCAGAGCATGCAACAAAGGGGTTTTGACTTTAAAAATCTTGCCAGAACCATAGATCCACTCAAGGCCTCTGAGTTATTCTACCTTTTATTTGCCCTCTCTTTATGGACCCTGCTGTGGATAATTACCTAAGACTAAAGGTTGAGCTTAGAGATTTCAGTTTCAGCCAAGGGTTCACTCTCAGGGAAATCTTTTTTGAGGTTTACCGGGGAGAGGGAATTGCCCTTCTTGGGGCAAGTGGAGCAGGTAAAACCACTTTACTCAAGCTCCTTGACGGCCTTTACAAAAATTATAGAGGGAAAATTCTCTTAGATGGAAAAGAGCTAAAAGGCTTAAGTCCACGGGAAATTTATTCCAAAATGGGGCTCCTTTTTCAGAATCCAGAGGAACAGCTTTTTGCAGAGACTGTTTTTGAGGATGTGGCCTTTGGGCCAAGAAATATGGGCTTTGAGGAGGAAAGAACCCAGGAGGCGGTTAAAAGGGCCCTTGAACTTGTTTCCCTTTCTGGGTATGAAAAAAGATCCTTACAACAGCTAAGTTTTGGAGAAAAGAAAAGGGTGGCTCTGGCTGGGCTAATTGCCATGGGGCATGAAATCTTATTGCTTGATGAGCCAACCCTTGGCCTTGACCCTATCCTTGAAAAAAATTTTTTAGAATTGCTTATCCACTTAAAAAATAGGGGTTTTTCTTTTGTTATGGCTACTCATAATGTGGACCTTGTGCCCTACTTTGCAGATAAAGTGGTTGTTCTTAAAGAGGGTAAAATGGTCTTTTACGGTAGCCCTTATGAATTCTTTGCAAATACCTTTAATCCTGAAGCATTAAGCCTCAGAGCCCCTCTTCCAACAGAGATTTTTAAGCCCTTTGAAAGATTTTTCAAAAAACTCCCTCTTACCAAAGAGGAAGCCATAGAGATTCTTCAAAGGCTTTTCTAAAGTATTTGTTATGGAGCTCATTAAAGCCCTTTTTCTGGAGAGATTAAATAGATTCGTAGTAAGAGTTGAAATCAAGGGAAGACAAGTACTTGCCTATCTTCCTAATCCTGGAAGGCTCTGGGAGCTTCTTCTTCCTGGAAGGCCTTTGCTTTTAAGCAAGAACAGAGGAGAAAAATACCCCTTTACAGTGATAGCCTGCCTGCATAAAGATTACCCAGTTCTTCTTCACACCCACCTTACCAATCACTATGTCGCTAATATAATTGAAGAGGGAAGAATTCCCCTTTTTAAGGATTATAGGGTTTTAAAGAGAGAACCAAAGGTTTCCTCGGGAAGACTTGATCTTCTTCTTGAGAATCCGATAAAGGGGGAAAAACTTTTTCTTGAGATTAAGACCTGCACCCTCTTTGGAGAAAAACTTGCCCTTTTTCCTGATGCAGAAACTAAGAGGGGAACGAGGCATCTCTATGAACTTTTGAAGCTTACAGAAGAGGGCTATCAGGCCGGGTGTCTCTTTGTGGTAATGAGTCCAGAGGTTAGGTATTTTCTTCCAGCCTACCACATTGATTTTGAGTTTACTGAGGCCTTTCTTGAAACCTACCAAAAAGTGCGTTTTGAGGCCATCTCTGTGCGTTTTTCTTCAGACCTTCAAAGGATCAACGAAATTAAAAACTTGACCATTCCCACCGACTTTCTAAAGCAGGAATTCAAGAATAGCGGGGCCTATCTGTTGATACTTTCGTTAAAAGAGGAGGCCTCTCTTGAGATTGGAGAGCTTGGGAAAATTAACTTCAAAGAGGGATTTTATGTTTATGTGGGCTCAGGAAGAAAAAATCTAAGAGAAAGAGTAAAAAGGCATCTTCGCAAAGGCAAAAAGAAAAGATGGCATATTGATTATCTCTTAGAAAAAGCCCATATTTATAAGACCATTCTTATCCTTAGCCCTGAGGTTTTAGAGTGTGTGCTTGCTAAGGATTTAATGGGTATCTCCCAGGGCTATGTTCCTCGCTTTGGATCCAGTGATTGCAGGTGTCCCTCTCATCTTTATTACTTTTCTGAGAGCCCCTTTAAAAGGGAAGATTTTTTGAAAATTGTGAATTACTATCGCTTAGAAAAACCTGCTCAGAAAATTGAAAATTTGGCTTACAGCTTCATATAGTTCAAGCCTTAGATTGCGGGAATTTTAGATTTCCTCAGCAGGCCAAATCCCTCAGCTACCATATTAAAATATACCTTATAGGGGAGTTGACATCCCTGGAATTATCCTTATGCTCATCAAATTACTTTCAGCCCTTCCGGGATAGAGACGAGATAAAAAATTTTTCGGGTTTTTTGATTTTTTCGGAAGACCTAAAAGTCTTGCAGCAAACAAACTATTTTATCATTGGGACCTTTGTAAGATTATGGGGCTTTTTGGGATTTCTGGCAGCCGCAACCCGTGGGTTGCGCGTTTTTTTGAAGTTTTATTGATTTTTTTTTCGCAGGCTAAAGGTCTTGCAGCAACCACCAAAAAACAAATTTGCAAATAACTCATTATCGTTAGGAAAGATTTAATTTTTCAAGCACTTTCATAAAGGTATTATAATGCTCTTCTAGAAAAAGAACCATTCTCACGAGTTTTGGTCTTTGGTGTTCCTTTAAAAACTCAATTATGGTTTTTAAAGCAATTTGGGTAGCCTCTTCAATGGGATAGCCATAGGCACCCGTTGAAAGCGCAGGAAAGGCTACTGAATTCAGATTTAATTCAAGGGCCCTTTTTAAGGCACTCAAGTAAGCCTTGGCAAGAAGTTCTGACTCCCCACTTTTTCCATCCTTATAGATTGGCCCAACGGCATGGATGACATATCTGGCTTTAAGATTTCCTCCACCTGTCACAACAGCATCCCCTGTTGGGCAATGAGTGTATTTTGCCCGTAATTCTTCTACAATTGCTGAGCCGCCTTTTCGGTGAATTGCCCCATCCACTCCTCCTCCAGGAATTAACCTCTCATTGGCAGCATTGACAATGGCCTCAACCTCTTGTTCTGTAATATCTCCCTTTACGATTTCTAAAAGACAATCTCCAACTTTAAAGGTAACCATGGCCACCTCCTGAGTGTTTTAACTAAGGATAATTTTAAATTGTCCTTTGCATATGACAATGCCTTTTTGGTTTACCTTAGATGAATTTTTTCACAAAACCTAAAAGATTTCTTTAAAAAAGCTTATTTTAATTGGAGACCTTTGCAAAATTATGGATCTTTTTAGGGTTATGATAGCCGTGGCCCGTAGGTTGCTTTTTTTGATTTTTTCTCAGGTTCAAGGTCTTGCGGCTACCAAAAATACTTTTGCTAAAATCTCAATTTACTACAAAAAAAAGGGGGGAGCATCATGGAAAAAGAGAAGCACATAATCAACCAGATCAGGGCCTTTTATTTTATGTCTGGTCTCCTCAAACTTCAGCAGACTGATCCGAGATGTTCCGTTTGTAAATCCCGTAAAGAGGTAGCCGAAGAGGTTATGGAGGGATTTAAAAAATTTAAGGAATACACCAATTTCGACTCTATACCTGAGATTTTTAAAAGTAAACTCAAGGATATAGAGGACATCTTAAACCAGCTCAAGCTTCCAGAAAAACCTATTCCCCAGCGGAAAGAGGGAGGATGTCACTTTCCCGATAAAAAATGCTTAGTAAAGGAGTGTTTTGAGGTTTTTGAGGACCTGGTTGAAGAAGAGGAGGATTAAGCTTATAATAATTAAGTGTTCCTACCCAGAGTTAAGATTCCCTCTGTAAAAAGGGCCCTTATTTTCTCTCCTCTTCCAGAGTGGAGATACTACTCTAAGAGATTTGAGGAAGCTAAGAATTTTAGCTGGTTAAATGTAAATTTTAAGCTCCTTAAGGGAGGGGGCCTTCTTGCAGGCCCTGTTCTCTCCTCTCCAGCCCTCGCCCTTTTAATGGAATTATTGAGGGAAAAAGGCGTAGAGGAGATCCTTTTTCTTGGCTGGGCAGGAAAAAGTCCCTTTGCTTCAATTGAAATGGGAGATCTCTTTATCGCAGAAAGGGCTATATCCCTTGAAGGAACAAGCAAGCTATATTTCAAAAAAAAGAGGGTCTTTACACCAGAAAAGGATTTTTTCAAAGAGTTGATTAATCGACTAAGGAAAGACTATCTTAGTTTTGAATCTGGAACCATCTTGAGTGTTGATGCCCCTTGGGTTGTGGAACAGAATCTAAAGGATTTTAAATTACCTCTAATGAAAGCCCAGGCCATGGATATGGAAACATCAGCCCTTTACGCACTTGCATCTTACTATGGAATTAAAGCCATGGCCCTGCATTTTATAACCGACGAATTAGGAAAAATGACAACCCTAAGGCCGGAAAAGAAGTTAAACCCCCGTAGAGAGGAACTTTTGATTTTTTTAAGAAAATATCTTTTAAATGAAACATAACAACTTTTTACAATGAAAAAAATTAAAAAAAATCCCTTTGAGATTTTTGGGGTTACTCCTCAGTTAGTGAAGGAGATTAACGATGAAACTCTTTTTAAGATCATAAAAGGGATTTATAGAACCCTTCAAATGCACTATCATCCAGATAGGGGAGGGGACCCCCGAAAGGCCCTTGAGCTCAATCTTGCTTTTGAGGCTATCAATTATGATAAAAATCCCCAGGCCTTTATAAACTATAAAAAGAGCTATCTTCAAAGGCTCTCACGAAAAACACTAAAAACTGAGCTAACCTCCTTAGAGCAAAGTTTAAGAAAACTGACCTTTCAGCAGGAGCTCTTAAAGGAAAGATTCTGGCAATTTCTTGAAAAAAACTTTTTATATCTTAAAGAACTTTATCGGAAAGGTTTTGTCTTAAAGGTGAGACTTCTTGATGTGGTTTCTCACATCAACTATTCCGATTATCTGGGCTTTAAGAAGAAAAAGCAACTTTTCAAGGAGATGATTTTTTCACCAGAGTTCATCCTTAAAAGGGGAGGAATAAATCCGAAATTTTTGCTTCTCAGAAATTACAAATTTCTCGGAGCTGTTAAAAGAGAATACATTGAGCCCTGGGTATTAATGGAGCGAACTCTAAGAGAGGAAAGATTCTACCTAAAGGATTTTATGTCCAAGGAAGCCTTTTTGCGAGAGGTTATAATGTTTCTATCGCCAGAAATAAAGGTCAATACCTACTTATTTTTTTATAACCCCTTAGAGCCATCAAAGGTTTATCTTGAAGGACTGGTGCTTAAACTGGAAGAAATTACTCAGCTTGAATATCTGGAAATCTTACAGAAAGAGACCATAGAAAGGAATGAGGAAGAGATTCCCCTTGCAAAGGAAGGGATAGCTGAGATTTAGCTACCTCTGCTTAGTTTAAGGGCTACTCCCTTCAGATACTCCGTTTCCTCAACAAGTGGATTGACGGGATGGTCCAGGCCCTGATGAAAAAATTTTATTATCCCTGAAGAGAAACCCTTCTTAGGAAGTAGTTCTTTTAAGAGCTCTTGCAGGTCTTGAAGTTTAAAAAAATGAGAGCAAGAAAAGAAAAAAAGTAAGCCTTCCCTTTCCCTGAAAAAATTGAGAGCAAGGTCCATGAGGGATTTATACTTTTTGTATCCCTGAGAAAAATCTTTTCTGGATTTTATAAAGGCAGGGGGATCAAGGATTAACAGGTCAGAATAAGCCACAGGATTTTTGAGAAGTTGAAAGACATCTCCTTCAACAGGCACAATTTTATCTTTGAATCCATTTAATTTTGCAATTTCCAGGGCAATTTCAAGGGCATAACCTGATCTTTCAAGGAGATAGGCCCTTCTGGCCCCACCTTTTAGGGCATAAAAGGAAAATCCCCCTAAGTAGGCAAAGCCATCCATGACTACTGAACCCTTAGCAATACTTTGAAGAAATCTCCGGTTTTCTCTTTGATCCAAGAAAAAACCGGTCTTTTGCCCTTTTGTAAGGGGAAGAAGAAACTTTATCCCATCCATTAAAACAGGATAGGGGTCCTGAGGCTCCCTTAAATAAATATCCACATAAAGTGGTAGCCCTTCCTCTTTCCTCTTTTCAAGGTCATTTTTAAAAACTATGCTATCAAGGGGGATAAGCTGAAGAAGGGCCTCTAAGATATGAAGTTTCAGCTTCTCCATACCCAGGGTGTGAATTTGAATTACCCCCACCTTATCAAAGATATCAATGACAAGGCCAGGAAGATGATCTCCCTCGGCATGCACAAGCCTGAAAGAGGACTCACCGGGAAGAGTTTTTTCCCTTAAGCTAAGGGCCATCCTGAATCTTTCTCTAAAAAAGGGTGTGTCAATGGGGCATTCTCTTCGGGTAAGAATTTTCAGATTATAAAAGGAGTGAGGATTAAAGTATCCCTGTCCGAGAAAATGTCCATCCCGAGAATAGATTGAGACAAGACTTCCTGGTTCAATAGAATCTTTAACTTTATCATAGGATTCTATTTCCCCGAGAGTAAACCAGATTCTTCCTTGAATAAAGTTTTTTAATCCCTGAGGATTCAACTTGACTGGAGGGTATCTCATGGCAGTTCTTTTAATATCTTCAAAGACCTGTTAAGATCGGCCTTTCCAATGGAATGAGGGGTTTTGCAGTTCTCAAAGGTAGCGCTGATCTCCCTTTCCCCGTAGACCAGGGTGAGGCGTTCTTTTCTCAAAAGACAAAACCTTCCACCTCTATCTTTACCCAGGATTAACTCATCAAATCTTCGCCCTTCAAGGGTGCAGAGCCAGAGCCCCTCTTTTTCTTTACCCGTAAACTTATCCCGCATCTTTATCTCAAAGCTTTTCCCCTCCCCAAAAGCACGCATAATCTCTTCAATCTCTGCAGATTCCTGAACAGAAAGGTCAATCCACTCCTTTAGATCGGGTTTATCTTCAAGATAGCACCTTTTCACCTTATCCATACTCAGGAAGCTGGCATGGCAGACCTCACATCTGACCTTTTGGAGGATCTTTTTTTGATGGAACCTCTTTTCTTTAAAGCCTTTGTGACAGCCAAGACACTCTATTTTCTCTTTGCCATACATGATTTCCTGCTTGGTATGGCAATCCTTACAGGCAAGACCTTTCTCTTTATGGATATCCTCTTTCAGATTATAGGCCTCAATTCCATAGGGTCTTTCTGGCTGTTTACCCTTAATAAAGGGAGAGCGATAATCCACAAACCAGGGATGGGGGGAATATCCATAGTAATCCCAGCCAATTTTGGTCCCGTAATGACAGCTCAGACATTCCTCATCTCCGGGTTTTCCGAGTTGATGGGGCCTGTGGCAACTAAAACAACCCTTGGCTCTGTAGGTGCTGGGATACCTTTCTCCCTCACTCAGGATGTGACAGCTAAGACACCTTCTCTTTAAGAAATCTATAAGAAGGCCTTCCTCAGTATGCGTAGAGCCCTCTAAGGGCAAAAGGCCTTTGATATCATCAACCTTTATCTTGAGATTAAACCCTTTAAAGATATCCTTTAACTCCCCTGCATAGGTAGAGTGAGCCGTGCCTTTAAAGGCCAGAACCTCCCCGGGATGGCATCCCCTACAGATCGCCTCTACTTCTTCATGAGATGGAGTCCTTTTCAAACCTTGATGGGCCCTTTCTTTAGATGGAGCCGGAGAACTTCCTGAATGACAATCTTTACAGGTGAGCTGAGAATGGGAAAGATTTAAAGGAGATACTTTATGGCAGGCCTCACAGGTAAATGCTTGAGGCCCCCTGGAGGAGGGCTTACAACTAATCAGAACCAGTAAAAAAACAAGGATCAAAGGGAGCATAATCTTTCTGCTACCTTATCCAGACGCAAAACCAGGGCCTCATTAGTATTGATCTTCAATCCCAGGACTTCCTCCCATATCCTTTCGCTTTCCATACAGAAATAATAGGTCACCTTATCGGAAGTTTCTTTAATGAGATTGTATAGAGACCTATAGAGCCTTTTTCTGACCTCAACAAAATACCTCTTTTTTTGATCAAGCCCCTCTATGAATTCCTCGGAGTAAATCCTGGTTTCAGGGAATCTCATCTGGGCAATTTTTTTCAAGAGCTTTGGGTATCTGAGAGTTCCAAGGCTTATCCAGGCTATTTTTTCAAGGGGTATCCTTTGCAGAATTCTTTCCAACACCCGGGGGTATTCATGCTCTGCCCCAGGGTAATTTATGATGGGGTCAAAGTGAAAGGCAACAGAAAAACCGCTCTCCACTGCCTCTCTTGCACTTTCAAGCCTTGCAGAAAGGTGAGCTGTTTTCCTCTCCTCAGATTGAATAACCCTCTCTGTATTTACAGACCAGGCAAAGACCACCCGTGGATCCCCCTCAAATTTGTTAAAAAATTCCCGCGATAGGGCCACCTTGGTTTTTAATTCAAGGATAGCCCAGGGTTTTTTAACCTTCCAGAGGTGAATGAGCCTTTCAGAGATGTGAGTAATTCCCTCAAGGGCAAGGCTATCTGTAAATTCACCTGTCCCTATCCTTATTACCCTTCTCTTACCGGCCTGAGTATAGAGAAATTCTTCAAGACTCTTGAACCCTTCCTCTATAAGGTTTCCCCAGACCTTTAGACCCGGCCTGTTAAGATACATCTGCAAGATGCAATAGGAGCAGTCAAGGGGACATCCCTCTCCAATGTGGAAGATCTTATATCCGCAACAGAGGTAATTTTTCGTTCCCGGGCAGGGCTTAACAAAGTCCCCTTTGTAATTCAGAATAAAAAGCCTTTTTTTCCCAGGGGAAATAAGCTCCTCATCAGCCCTGAATTCCCAGGGAAAATCTTCATAAGAGGAAATGACCTGATAGGAGGAGACCTTAGCCAGAATATCCTGCGTTAATTGATAGGGTAGGGCAGTTTTTTCTACAAAGATTTGCAAGGCTTAGAGATACTTTTCTATTAAAACTTCGGCAATCTGCACCGCATTGGTTGCTGCACCCTTTCTGAGATTATCGGCAACAATCCAGAGGTTAAGCCCCTTTTCAATAGAAAAATCTTCCCTTATTCTTCCCACAAAGACCTCATCCCTTCCAGCTACCTCTATTTGAAGGGGATAAACCTTATTTTCGGGATCATCAAGGACAATAACCCCTGGAGCCCCTCTTAAAATTTCAATGGCCTTCTCGGGGGTTAATTTTTTTTCCGTCTCAATGTTTACGGCCTCGGCGTGTCCATAAAAGACAGGCACCCTGACAGTAGTAGCGGTGACCTTGATATCTGGATCTTCCATGATTTTTTTGGTCTCTTCAACCATCTTTATCTCTTCTTTAGTGTATCTGTTGGGTAAAAACACATCTATCTGGGGCACACAATTAAAGGCAATGGTTTTGGGAAGATTTTTGGCTGGTGGAAGGGGTTCTCCAGAACACCAGGCCCTTACCTGAGCCATGAGCTCCTCAATAGCCTTTTGCCCAGCCCCTGAAACAGATTGATAGGTTGAAACAACAATCCTTTTAATCTTAGCTACATCGTGCAGGGGTTTTAGGGCAACCACCATTTGAATGGTTGAACAATTGGGATTGGCAATGATGCCCTTATTTTTATACTGGGCTATGGCATGGGGATTCACCTCTGGAACAACAAGGGGCACCTCTGGGTCCATTCTCCAGGCACTGGAATTATCTATTACAACCGCTCCATCCCCTGCAAACCTTGGGGCATACTCAAGGCTCCTTGAGCCCCCAGCAGAAAATAAAGCAATCTCTATACCTTTAAAGCTCTGGGTCTCTTCAAGGACCTCAACCTCAACCTCTTCCCCTTTAAAAGGAATCTTCAGCCCCTTTGATTTGGGAGAGGCAAACAACCTCAGTTCACCGACTGGAAAATTTCTCTCTTCAAGAACACTGATCATCATCCGTCCCACTGCACCAGTTGCGCCCACAACAGCTACAGAATACTCTCTCATATTCAATCCTCCCTGGCTTTTGAATGGATAAAGTTAGCACAAAATGAGGAGATTACAAGAACTTAGACCTTTTCTTTAAAAAGAATGCCCACAAGTTCCTGAAGTCTTTTGGATAACTCCAAAAGCTCCTGAGGGGGAATTTGCCTGATCAGGTCTCCTGTATCCTTTCTTAATACCTGAACCACGATAGTATTATAGTCCCTTTCATAGACAAGCTTGGCCTCAAGATTGAACTGATTTAAAAATTTCTGGAAATGCTCAGTCAACTCCTTGAGTCTTTCCTGGTTAACCCTTTTTTGAGAAGGAGCACTTTCTGCTTGAGCCTGTTTTTCAGGGGGATTAACCTTTTGAGGTTTGGTCTCTATGCCCAGATTAATCTGGTCAAGAACTATATTTTTGTAAAGTTCTACCTTCATGGTAGCCCCCTTTGATACTTTTTCAAAAAATTTTTATCGGATAAAACTAAAAAAACTTTAATCCCCGGTCCCATTTGACTCTGCCAGGAAATGTTGAATTAAAAATTGACAAAAGCCCTTAAAGAGTTAAAATTTATAGAATTCTTTGCCAAATTGTTTTTTAAGGTAGCTTGAAGACCTTTGACCTGTGATAAAAATGGATTATACTTCCTCTCCCTCGGAGGGAGAGGGCCGGGGTGAGGGGGAAACAAGGGAAAGGTAGCTGAAAGACCTTTAGCCCGCGAAGAAAAATAGAATTTTTGAGGTAGGCGCAAGACCTTTAGTCTGCGTAAGAACTAAAAAAAGCAAACTAAAAAATGTAGCTACCAGAAAACAAAAAAGGATTATGATGAGACCCTTGCAAGACAGGACTCTAAGCTAAAAATTTCTAATTATTAGGAGGTCTTTAAATGCCCGTCAAAAAAGAAAAGAGTGCCATACTGGATCAGCAGGATAAAAAACTCAAAGAACAGCTTTCTAAGATCAAACATAAAATCATGGTCATGTCTGGTAAGGGAGGAGTTGGCAAAAGCACAGTTGCAGTTAATGTGGCCGTTGGTCTTTCTCTTCAGGATTTTATGGTAGGACTTCTGGATGTGGATCTGCACGGCCCGAGTATTCCGAAAATGCTCGGAGCAAGGGATCTGAAACTGACAAGACGCCCGGATGGAAGGCTTGGGGCCATAAAATACTCTCCCAATTTGAAATTTCTCTCCATTGAGCCCCTTCTTCCAGCCGAGGACTCAGCCATTATCTGGAGAGGCCCCATAAAAATCTCAGCTATCCGGCAATTTATTGGTGATATTGACTGGGGAGAACTTGACTATCTTGTAATAGATGCACCTCCTGGCACCGGGGATGAACCTCTTACAGTTGCCAAAACTATTCCTGATGCCTATGCCCTTATAGTTACAACTCCCCAGGAGGTGTCTCTAATTGATGTTAAAAAGTCTATAAAGTTTTGTCAGAAAGTAAAGATGCGTATCCTTGGCCTTGTGGAGAACATGAGTGGTTTTGTCTGTCCCCACTGCGGAAAACCCCTTGATCTCTTCAAGAGGGGAGGAGGACAAAAACTTGCCGAAGAGATGGGAATCAGATTTCTGGGAAAGATTCCTGTTGATCCAAGAGTGGTGGATACAGGAGATAGGGGGAAACCCATTGTAGGGGCTTATCCTGAAAGCCTTACTGCTCAAGCCTTTGAGGAAGTAATAAGAAACATTGTTTCAGCTACTGAAGAGATGCAAAAAGAGCTTTTGGAAGAAAAATTCATGCGTATTGCTGTTCCTATTTCAAACCCTCAAAAATTTGAGGAAAGTCCAGAGAGATTTGAACTTTTTGCCCTTTATGACATTGAAAATAACAAAATTCTGGTCAAAGATGTGGCCAAAAAGCCCCAAAATCAAAGTCTCACTGACTTTTTACAAGAACAAGTAGCCACACACATCCTACTTCATTCTTCATCCAGTTCTTTAGCTGATGAGCTTTCCAGTCAGGGCATAAGAGTATTATTAACCGAAGAAAAGGAAGCTAATCCGGATAATCTAATAAATACCCTTTTAAGCCAGAGAGCATAGAAATGGATGGACTAACCTGTCATTACTGCGGTGGAAGGGCCATTCTTTGTGGTAAATGAGCCAAGGCCCGGGTAAGGTGTCTTACCTGTGGCATGGAAAGGCCTGCTAAGGAATATCAAGAAGACATTGAACAATTGAAAGAAAAGATGCCTCTGGAGGATGAAGATGGAAGGATTAAAGAAACTATTAAAAAGGGATTCTAAGTCTAAAATTATATTATTAGTCCTGGATGGGGTAGGGGACTTACCTATAAAGGAGGGGAAGACCCCCTTAGAGCTTTCAAAAACTCCCAATTTAGATAATCTTGCCCGCAGGTCTGCAACGGGTCTCCACATTCCTGTGGATTATGGAATAACCCCTGGTTCCGGGCCAGGACATCTGGGAATCTTTGGATATGATCCTCTGAAAATTGAGATTGGAAGAGGTATACTTGAGGCCGTGGGAGTTGGGCTGGAGGTAAGAGAAACAGATGTGGCCATAAGAGGCAATTTTGCCACAGTGAGATACACCGATAGAAAGCCTGTAGTTATTGACCGAAGGGCCGGACGAATTCCCACGGAAGAAAATAAGAGATTAATAAAATATTTATCGGAAAATATTAAAAAAATTGATGAAGCTGAGGTGATACTCTGTTCCGGGAAAGAGCATCGCTTCTCCCTTATCTTACGATTTCCTTACAGACTCTCCCACTTCTTTGAAAAGATAAATGACACAGACCCACAGGCAACAGAGAGGTCTCCACTGCTTCCTGTGGGTGAAAATCCAGAGGCTGAAAGGGTGGCTTTAGTTGCCAGAAAATTTATTGATAAGGCCTCAGAATTACTGAAGAACGAACCTAAGGCCAACTATGTGCTATTGCGGGGATTTTCGGTAAAACCAGACCTTGAGGCCTTTCCTGATAGATTTGGGATAAAAAGTGCCTGTATTGCCGTTTATCCCATGTATAAAGGACTGGCAAGCCTTGTTGGAATGGATCTGGTTACTTTTGAGGGGGAGTCCATTGAGGCAGAGGTCAAGGCTCTAAAAACTTTCTGGGAAGAATATGACTTTTTCTTTATGCACATTAAAAAAACCGATTCCTATGGAGAAGATGGAAATTATGAAGGAAAAATTTCGGTAATTGAAGAGTTTGACAGAAATTTATTAGAAATTCTCTCATTAAATCCTCAAGTCATAGCTATCACCGGGGATCATTCCACGCCTTGCATACTGAAGGCTCATTCCTGGCATCCTGTGCCAGTGCTTTTACATTCGCCCTATTGTCTGGGAGGCCTCTCTCAGAGGTTTACAGAAAGAGAGTGTTTCAAGGGAGAACTGGGTATTTTTCCAAGCTATAAACTGATGCCCCTTCTTCTTGCCCACGCTGAGAGATTGAATAAATTTGGTGCCTGATTTTATTGTATCTGAGTTCTTCGCAAAAAAGGTTTTTTTGGTAGCCGCAAGACCTTTAGCCTGCGCGAGAATAAAAATAGTCTAAAAAATCGCACCCAAAGGGTTCCATCTACTTACTTCTGATAAGATATATTATGTAAAATAGAAAAGTTTAATTTCTTGCCAACTACAAGACCTTATTTACCCTCCTCAAGTCTCTTCCTCAAAGCCTCTTTATATTTTCGTAGATGAATCTCAAAATCAAGGGCCTCAGAGAGTTTTTTAGCCAAAAATAAAACCCGTCTCTCCTCATCTTTAGAAAAAAGAAGTTTTCCTGTCCTCATAACCGAGTGTATCAAAAGAGGGGGAGCCTGATTTAAAATTATAAGGTCAATATGGTTAAAATGTGTTATTTCGCTAATTTTATCAATTAATTCTAATTTTCTTTCCAGGGTATCTTCTGGGGGGGTTCTAAGTATATAGCTATATCAAGATCACTCTCTCCATGGGTTTTTCCAGTTGCCTGACTACCAAAGAGATAGGCAAAAAGGATGTCTTTTTCTTTTTTAAGCTCTCTTTGCAGGGACTCTATTAAGTCTCTTTTCTCAGTGTGTGTGTCTCACTAAAAAATTCCTCAGCTTTTGCTGAAATTTTTTTTAATATTAGCTCTCCTTCACCGAGCCATTTTTTTCTCTTTATGTATATAATATCAACTCTTTTGCATTTTTTCAAAGCAAGCTTTCTGTAATACTCCCCATAGGGTTTTTCTCTCCAGCCTCCATAAAGGATAATCAAAAGAAGTTTTTCAAAGGAGACACCTTTTAAAAAATATGTCACAGGAGGACAATTAAAGGTCCACTTAGGGAAAACAAGAATTCCAGAGGAGCTTTCAGGTGGCTCAAATTTGGCTTTTAAGCACAAAGGAGGTATGAAAGAGAGTAAAAGCCAGATTGGGTAAGGAAAGGAGAAGCTCTTTATTTCCTTTGGAGTTATCTTAAGTTTACTTGCAAGGGCAAAGGCAAGGCTTTTAGAGGTTCCAGTGAAGGAGAAATAATAAAGATCCACAAGATAATTCTAACCAGAAAGAAAAAAGGGGGCAAGCCCCCCCAGAATTTGTATTTATTTACTATAGACCTCGTAAACCTTTCCAGCAAGCTCAATGCCAGGTTTAAGAGTGGTTTTTCCAGGCTCCCACTTGGCAGGGCATACCTCTTTTCCGCCAGCAGCCCTTACATACTGGAAGGCCTTAATCTTTCTCACAAGTTCATCGGCATTCCTGCCTACAGGAGCATTGTTTATCTCCACAGACTGAAGGACTCCATCTGGATCAATAATGAAGGTGCCTCTCAGATCAAGACCCAGGGCCTCATCATAGACCCCATAGAGCTGTCCAATCTTTCCACCAAGGTCTGAGGCTAAGGGATAGGGCACTCCTCCCTTAAACATCTTTGAAAGCTCTACTTCTTGCCAGACCTTGTGTACAAAAACCGTATCAATACTGATACCAAGAACCTCCACATTCATACCCTTAAGCTCCTCATATTTTTCCGCTACATCCACAAGCTCCGTTGGACATACGAAGGTAAAGTCCGCTGGATAAAAGACAAGCACAACCCACTTCCCCTTGAGATCAGAGAGCTTGACCTTCTTGATCTCACCATTGGGATAATAGGCATCCGTCTCAAAATCCGGGGCTAAAGCACCTACCTTGCAGCACATAGGTCCACCTCCTTTGAATTATTTTTTGTTAAAATTTAATCTAAAACTTAAATTTGTCAAGTCACTTTCATAAAATTTAGTACCTTGAAAAAAGGGCCTTAATAAAGGTGATTCAGATAATCCTCAAGGGTATCTATGTCAAAAAGCTCTGGCAGTAGATAATAATCTCCAGGGGACAATCTCTCAAGAGTTTTATCTAAAAGTTGCGTTGTTTCAAATGGTAAATTATCAAATAAGAGAAAAAGTCTTTCTTTAAAAAGGTGATTGAAGCCAACTAAGACATAGCCTCCATCTTTAGCAGGGCCTATCACAACAGGATATTTTTCAAGTTTTTCATAGGCCTCCTTGAGATATTCCCTGTAGATAACCGGGCAGTCAGAGCCGATAATAACCACCTTTTCAAAACTCAGGCCTAAAAGTAACTCCCCTGCCCCTTTGAGCCTCTCACCTAGACCCTCTCCTTCCTGAGGGATAAATCTCCAGGCCCGCTCTAAGTTGAAAAACTCAATATTTCCTGGAAGACTCTTCCCGTCAAAAAAAGCAAACAGTTTAACCTGTCTAATGGAAGTAAGGGTTTCTGCAAGGTCTATAGTTCTGGAAAGGAGACTTTTATAGACCTCTAAGGCCTTATCATCTCCAATTTTTTTGGCAAGCCTTGTCTTAACACGTCCTTTCTCGGGAAGTTTAAAAAAAACTGCCAGTGCCTCTAAAGTTTCCATCTTCTGGAAAGATATCTCAAAAGAAGGGTTAAGACCAATAAAAGGGCAAGCACAAGGAGCAAGGGCCCAAAATTACCCTCCAAAAGTAGGCCTTTAAGGGAGTAGCCAAGACCTGTATAGGCAAAACCTGCTGGTGCCATGAAGATAAAGGTGCAAAGAATATAAGTTTTCAAATCCAGTGAGGTTAAACCAAAAAGGTAATTTATCACTGGATAAGGGAATAGAGGGAAAAGTCTGGCAAAGGCAACGGCCTTCCAGCCGTGTTTTTTAGTGATCCCTTCCAGATACTTCCACTTTTCATATCCCAAACGGGCCTTAAGGGGGTCTCTAAACAGGTATCTTGCCAGTTGAAAGGAAAGAGTTGCCCCGAGAGTTGCTCCTGTAAGGGCAATGAGTCCCCCATAAAGTGGGCCCCATAAAAAACCTGCAAGCATGGTCAGGGCAAGACTTGAAATGAATAGACTCGGGGCTATTAAATATATAAGCAGATATAAAGGGATTGAAAGGGGATGCCCAGAAAACCTTTTAAGGCCTTCGGCAAGCAACTCTGTTTTTAAAAGTCCTCTCCATTGGAGATAAAAACTCAAAAATAGAAGGATTAAGAAAATGAAAAGGGTTATGACTTTTGGCCTCAAAAATTTTCTTGCTACGGAGAATCTCAGACGGTTTAACCACTTTTCCCCTGAGGAGAGGCTATCTTCAAGGGGTTTAACCTCTCTTAAAGTTTCAAGAAGATGCAGGGCCCTCTGCCCTTTTTTCATAAAACGATTTTTACATCCAAAGCAAAAGGTAAGGATTGGCCTGCCTCCGGCCCTTTGAATGGTTCTCTCAAGAAACCCTTCAGAGAGCTCCTGATTGATATGGGCTCCCCCGCCTGCTCCACAACAGGAAGGATATTTCATAAGTTTTGAGACTTTCTGACCAAATTTTGCTGATATTCTCTCTCTAAAGGTTTGCTCTTTAAAGGCGGGGCAGGGAAGGTGCAAGAAGGATTTCTCTGGAATACCCGAAAATTCCTCTTCTGGAATAACCTCAAGGATATGAGAAACCTCTACCCCCTTACTAAATCTCTTAAAAATTTTATAACAATTGGTGCACCCAACTATAATCTCCTTTATACCAAAGTGAAAAAATCTCTGATTTAATTCCTGCCAATACTTTTCAGTTTCCCTTAAATCCCCGATCTGAAAAAGGGGGTCAAGACAACAATCAAGGATTAAACCTATCCTTTTTTCAGAATTTTTATTTAAAATGTCTAAAATCTTATTGATTAAACGAGGATAAGTTCCCCAAAAACTACAACCGGGCCAGAAAACCTTTTCGGCTTTCTCCCAGTGTGCAAAGGGAAAGGAGTGTATCCTCCTGGTAAAGGCTGAGGAGCTTTTTTTAAGTTTTGTCCCAAGAGCGGATCCTTCTTCCAAGAGAGAGATTTTAAGGGAATAAAGGGCACCTGCAGGATCAAGCTTTTCCGGGCAAAGAAGGCTACAGGCCGAACAGTTTGTGCAATAGAAGACCTCTTCTTTTCTATGGGTAAGGATCTCCTTAGGGAGCCCAAATTTTTCAAGGAAGGGGCAGGCTTTTTGACATACTCCACATTCAGTACATCTATGTAAGAGCTCCGAAACAGCCTGTTCCAAAGAGGGCTGTACATCCATAGCAATGGTCTCCTAAAAGAATGGGCCTACCTTCTAAAACTTTAAGCCCTGTTTCCAGAAGTTCAAAGATATTTCCAGGGGTCTTTATTTTTAACCTTAAGGCCTGATTAAAATCGCAATCATAAAGGGTACCATCTGCTCTTATATTGAGAAGACTTAGACACATTAGCTTACTGAGGGTTTCTTGATTAAAATTGGCATAAAGAAGCTGATAATAGGCCTTGAGTTTACCTTTTTTAGAGAGATAGGTCTTAAAGCGTCCGATGGGTAAATTATTGAGCACAAAGAGGTCTGTAAAGTGTAGCCCCTCCTTTTCAAAAAATTCCTGATATTCCCTTTTCACCGTCTTTTCTTCAGGGGCTAAGGTTAATTCAGTGGGATTAACCATGAGATAGAGGGGTAAATTTTTCCCAAAGCCGAATTGATTTAACCTCCTTAAGGCCAGGAAAGCTCCTTTGTAAAAGCCGTTCCCCCTGAAAAAGTCGGCCTTCTTTTCCACTAAGTCAGGGAAGGACCCGATGATCTTCACCCCAACTTTTGCCAGAAAATCCATGAGGGTTTCCTTCTCTAAAAGGGCCACAAGATTGGTGCGAAAATAGATATCTTTAACATAGGGTTTGGCCTCGGCAATGAAGTCTCTAATCCTTGGATGAAGTTCAGGTGCTCCCCCAGTAATATCAAGGATTCTTCCGGGATTTTTCTTTAAAAGCTCAACACAGGCCCAAAGGACCTTATCCTCCATAAGCGTACCCTTTGGTCCAGCCTGAAGATGGCAGTGCCGGCATTGAAGGTTACATCGTGTCCCCAAGTTAATTTGAATGGTCTCAATGGTCCTCTTTTTAAGTTTGACCCCAAGGTTTTTCATTTTCGCTGAAAAGGATATGAACTCACCTGGTGCACAGCAAGAAGGGCCATCTAAAGCGAGACTTTCCCATTTGCCACCTTTGGTCTCCTTTGGTGAACGATAGATAATCTTTTCCCCGCATGGGAAAGGCTTGGGAGGTAATTTTTTAGCAGGCTCAATGAAAACGAACTGATCTTTGGCGAATTTCTTTAAATTCTCAAAGGTCCTCTCACAAACCGCAACTCTCTTGCCCACTTCATAGATGTGACCCTCTGGATCTTCCACCCTTAAGAAGGGCCCAAGATAAATTACCGCGTGTCCCCTGTCTATGCAGGCTCCCTTTTTCCCTTTCACAGCCTCAATTGTTATGGATCTGAATTCAATGCCCTCAACTACCTGCCAGGGCTTTTCTTCGTATTTGAGAATCCTTACACTGCCAAAACCCGCCTTCAAAAAGGCAGAAAGGAATCTATCCTCCCTCAGGGCACCGGATATACAACCAGACCAGAGCTCGGGATCCTCTTTGAGGTGTTCAGGCACATCTTCATCCGAAACAATATCACTTATGACCGCCCTTCCTCCTGATTTCAGCACCCGAAAGATCTCGTTAAAAAGCCTTTCCTTTTCGTCCTCCCTCACAAGGTTCAGCACACAGTTTGAAACTACGGTATCAATTGAGTTGTCGGGAATAAGTGGTTCCCTCTCCATAAGAGCCTTAGTAAACTCTTTGAACTTGATGAGGTCTTCTGAACTCCTCAGAGGATTATCTCTGAGATACCTATCAACTTTTTCAAGATCAAGTCTCAGATTTTGAATATGGGCCTTGCGAAACTCTGTGTTAAAATAACCCAGTCTGCCGGCAATTTCCCTTTGATACTTTCTCGCTAAGGCAAGCATCTCGTCATTGAAATCCACCCCAATGACCTTGCCCTTTGGGCCTACGATTTGGGCTATCATGTAGCAGTGCTTGCCTGAACCCGATCCGAGATCAAGAACTATTTCTCCTTCTCTAACAAACTGGGTGGGATCACCACAGCCATAATCTCTTTCAAGGATCTCTTCTGGAATGACCTTTAAAAGCTCAGGACGGGTGTAGCTCACAGGGCAGCAAAGACGGACCTCCTTTGACTTTGCTGCCCTTTTGTAGGTATCAAGAACAGCTGATTCTACTTGCATTAGTTGCCTTTCTCAAAAAGTTCTGGATAGGGCCAGCCTGCTATACCACCCTTAAGGATGTAAAGCCTTGATTCAGGAACACCCTTAGATTTCAGATAATCATAGGTATTTTGAGCCCCACTCTTACCCCTGGGGCAGATAACAACCACAGGGTCATTGGATTTGTTAATTATCGGAAGAGCCTTGTCAATCCTTTTTCTCAAAGCGTCATTATTGGCAGGAAAGGCATTGGTCTCAATAGACCCCTTGAAGTGATGCTTCACAAAATCCTCATGTGGCTGGATATCAACAATGATAACCTTCTTACCTGTTTGGAGCCACTTTTTAAACTCCTCTGGCTCAAGAAAATTAGTGGCAAGAGAGGCTTTGGCCATAAAAAGAATTGCCAAGAGCCCTAAAAACATAACCCCCCAAACCCTTAAAACAACTCCTCTCATCTCACACCTCCTGAAGTTTTTTTATTTGTCCTTTAGGGATATAAAAGATTTTAATATTATAAACTTTAATGGTTACCCTGTCAAATAGAAAAATATAAAGAAGTTCTCTGTTATTTATAAAATTTTCTTAAATATTCAGGAGATTTTCCAAGTAAAAAGCTTAGGAGTATAAAATTATTTCTAAGGCTAACCCAAAAGGGATAAAGGGGATTGGAACTATTAAACTTTCTGGGAGAGACAAGGATCCTTCCCGGAAGTTCTTTAGGGGGAAAGACTTTCCTTAAACGCAAAACAAGGTCAAAGTCTTCAAGAAAGGGATAATCCTTGAAACCACCTATCTTTTCATAAAGGGTTTTCTCAATGAAAAGCCCCTGATCCCCGTAGGGTAGATGCAGTAATCTTGCCCTGAGATTGATTAAGCTTTCAAGGACTTTGATAGAAAACCTGTTGTCGTTATACACTAATTTCAAAAAACCAGCCCTTAGGCCAGAGCCATATAAGTCTCTGAGATTAATTTTATCTAAGATTATACAATCTGCGTGCATGAAAAAAAGAAGGTCCCCTTGAGCCAATTCTGCCCCTTTTCTTAACTGAAGTCCCCTACCCTTTTTACTGGGTATTACCTTTGCATCATAGGATTCTGCGATTTCTCGGGTATTATCCTCACTTCCACCATCAACAACCAGCACCTCATCGGGGTCAAGAAGTTCAAGGGATTTTAAGGTTAAGGGAAGAGCCTTTTCCTCGTTAAGAGTTGGGATAATGACAGATAAGCCTGGCCTCATGAGGTCTTTTTAGCTGAAATAACCACAAAGCCACCTTCACCATAACCTTCTTTTACAGGTTCAGGCTGGGTAATCTCCTCAGGGGGCCTAAAAAGGGTCTGTGTGAAAAGCAAGGGCTTAAAACCTGCTTTCTCAAGGAGTTCGCAAACCTCAGAGGAGGAGTAAAATTGTGCCTCCTGATAGAAGACACTTTTATCCTTTTTGTCAAGATAAATCTTTCCCAGAAAACTATCTTTATCCACGAAAGCAACAATTATTCTTCCCTCAGATTTAAGAACCCTTTTTATCTCAAGAAGAGAGACCTCAGGTTCCTTCAAAAAGCAAAGGGTCACTACCAATAAGACTGAATCAAATATCTCTTTTTTAAAAGGTAGATTTTCAGCTACTCCTCTCAGGACCTTTATTCCACGATCTTTAGCCATTTTAAGCATTTCAAAGGAGGGATCAACTCCAAAATCAACCTTCAAGGGGCCTGCAAATCTACCTGAACCCACCCCCACTTCAAGGGATAAACCAGCCTCTAAGTGGGGCTTTATGGCAGAAATTTCGGAGATATAAAGGGCTTTATTTTTTTCATACCACAAATCGTATTGCTTGGAAAACTCATTAAAGATCGAGGTTACCTTCATTTTGGCACAGGGTAAGATTTTTATAAAGTATAACCCCAGCTTTCAAATTAACAACCAAGGTAATCCTCAAGACCTTTAGCCTGCATTGAAAAACATACATCCCCAGCCCTCTTGACAAGAAGATTTTTTTGGTTATCTTAAATACTCATCTAACGAAGGCGCGTAGCTCAGTGGGAGAGCGCTTGCTTGACGCGCAAGAGGTCGGCGGTTCGATCCCGCCCGCGCCTACCATTTAATCCTTAAACCCAAAGGAGTTAAAAAGGCAAAAGTTGAAGGTCATCATCAAAGATCTGGGAGAATTTCAACTCCCCCCTCATCAACCCCTCAAAAGGCTTATTCCTGAAATCAAAAAGTTACAGGATTTCAAAAAGCTTCCCTTGGCCTTTAAAATCAACGGAGAGATCTACGACTGGCATACCCCCCTTCCTGATAGCGCAGAAAAGATTTATGTTGACCCCATTTATCAGGATTCACCTGAGGCCTTAGAGGTTTTGAGACATACCGCCTCTCATATCCTTGCCCAGGCGGTAAAGGAGCTCTTTCCAGGGGCCAAGCTCGGTATAGGCCCTGCCATAGATGAAGGCTTTTACTACGATATTGCCTATGAAAGACCCTTTACCGAAGATGATCTTAAGAACCTTGAGAAAAAAATAAGGGAGCTCATCAAAAAAAATCTTCCCCTTGAACGAAAAGAACTCTCCAAGGAGGAGGCCAAAGAGCTTTTTTCCAGGATTCATGAAGACTTTAAGCTTGAATTGATTGCCGAGTTTCCTGAAGACAGGGTAAGTATTTACACACAGGGAGATTTTGTTGATCTTTGCAGAGGGCCTCATCTTCTCTCCACAGGCCAGGTTAAGGCCCTCAAGCTTCTATCGGTTGCTGGGGCTTACTGGAGAGGAGATGAGAGGAATCCCATGCTCTGGCGAATTTATGGCACAGCTTTTTTCAGTGAAGAGGATCTTAAGGGCTATCTCAACTGGTTAGAGGAGGTAAAAAGGCGAGACCATCGCAAGCTCGGTAAAGACCTTGAGCTCTTCACTATAGAGGAAGACATCGGGCCCGGGCTGGTCATCTGGCTTCCCAAAGGGGCCCTCATCAGGAAAATAATTGAGGACTTCTGGAAAGAGGAGCATCTGAAGAGGGATTACCAGCTTGTTTATACCCCTCATCTTGCCTTAAGGGACCTCTGGAAGACCTCAGGACATCTTGATTTTTACGCAGAAAACATGTTCCCTCCCATGGAGTTTGAGAATAGGACCTATCAAGTAAAGCCCATGAATTGTCCCTTCCACATCTACATTTACAATCAAAGGAGAAGAAGTTATCGGGACTTTCCAATAAGACTCTGTGAGCTGGGAACAGTCTATCGCTTTGAGAGAAGTGGGGTTTTACATGGACTTCTCAGGGTCAGGGGATTCACCCAGGATGATGCCCACATCTTTTGTAGAGAAGACCAGTTGGAAGAGGAATTAATTCAGGTTCTGGATCTTGTCATCTATTTTCTCAGGCTTTTTGGTTTTGAAGAATATCAGATCTATCTTTCCACAAGACCGGATAAATTTGTGGGTGAACCTGCCATCTGGGATAAGGCCGAAGGGGCCCTGAAGATGGCCTTAGAGCACAAGGGCCTTGCCTATGAAGTAGATCCTGGAGAGGGGGTCTTTTACGGACCAAAGATTGATCTAAAGATCAAAGATGTCCTTGGACGTTTCTGGCAATGTTCCACCATTCAGGTGGACTTTAATCTTCCGGAAAGATTTGATCTCGTTTATGTTGGAGAGGACAATCAGTTTCACCGCCCCATTATGATCCATAGGGCCCTTCTTGGTTCTTTGGAGAGATTTTTCGGTGTCCTCATTGAGCATTACGCCGGGGCCTTCCCCCTCTGGCTTGCTCCGGTGCAGATCAAGGTCCTTACCCTCACAGACAGAAACACACCTTATGCCCAAAAGATAACCCAGGAGCTTAAAAAAGCAGGCTTCCGCGTTGAGACTGATTTCAGAAGCGAAAAGATAAACTACAAGATCAGAGCTGCTCAGCTTGAAAAGGTGCCTTATATGATTATCCTTGGGGACAAAGAAGAGGAAGCCCAGTGCTTGAGCATCAGGAAACGAACCGGTGAGGTTAGGCAGGGCGTTAGCCTCTCTGAATTCATAGAAACCCTCAAAGCTGAAAATCAACCCTTATCCTCTTGATGAAACTTCCCTTTTTTCTCACCATACCAAGAAAAAGCAATCCATTAAAGGGTCAAAGGCTACCTTTAAAAGGGGGTGATAAAATAAATCGTAGGAGGAAGAGATGCAAAAGGATTTAAAGCACAAGTACAGGATCAATGAAAAAATCAGGGCTCAGGAGGTTCGCTTAATCGGGCCAGAGGGTAAACAAATTGGGATTGTGCCCCTCAGAGAGGCCCTCAGGATGGCTGAAGATTATGGTTTAGACCTGGTGGAGATTGCCCCTACCGCTACTCCACCTGTCTGTAAAATAATGGACTTTGGCGAATTCCTGTATCAGGAGGCCAAGAAGGCCAAAGAGGCCAAAAAGAAACAGGCCGTGGTTGAGGTAAAGGAGATCAAACTAAGCCCTAAGACAGATAAACATGACTTAGAAGTAAAAATCAAACACATCTTGAGGTTCCTTGAAGAGAAAAATAAGGTAAAAGTGAGGGTTGTCTTTAAGGGAAGGGAGCTAAGCCACCCTGAAATGGCTGATAGGGTCTTTGCAACTATCTTTCAGGCCATTGAAGGAATGGGGCAGGTGGAATCTCCTCCCAAGCTTGAGGGCAGACAGATGATCACAGTTTTAGCCCCGCTGAAAAAATAAGACTATATTTTCCACTCCCAGAAATTCTTTATCAACTTTAAACCAGGTCTTCCACTTTTTTCAGGATGAAACTGGAAGGCCACCAAATTTTTGTAGACAAGTCCTGAGGGAAAGGTTATTCCATAGGTGGTTACACCCAGCAGGACATCAGGACTTTCAGGTTGCGGATAATAACTATGCACAAAGTAATATTCATAATCAGGCTCTATCTCCTTTAAAATAGGATGTTCCTTTAGCCAGGATACGCTATTCCAGCCCATGTGAGGCACCTTCAGTTTTTCACCATTAAAGGTGAGTGGATAGGGAAACCGGCGGACTTTACCTGGGATAAGCCCAAGGGTCTTTGTGCCTCCGTCCTCTTCACTTTCTTCCATGATGATCTGTGTGCCAAGACAGATCCCCATTATAGGGACCCCTCTGGCAAAGGCCTCCTTTAAGAGATCGTCCAATCCGAATTTGCTCAGACTCTCCATGGCAGAACGGGCGGCCCCTACTCCCGGAAAAATAATCCTTTCACAGACCCTGAGTCTCTCAGGATCGGAACTTATAATCCAGGGAATTCCAAGATAGTCAAGGGCCCTTGCCACACTGGTTAAATTGCCAGCCCGGTAATCAACAATTCCTATCATTCTTCCTCCCTTTGAAGAAGTTTTTCAATCTCTGCAAGAGGTGGTAAATCCTGGAGGGATTTTAATCCGAAATATTCAAGAAAAAAAGATGTGGTGCCATAAAGGGCCGGTCTTCCCGGCACAGACTTCCTACCCACTATTTTGATGAATCCCCTTTCAAGAAGACTCTTTATGAGAGGCCCAACCTCCACTCCACCTCTTTTAGCGGAAATTTCTGCTCTGGTAATGGGTTGAAAATAGGCAATCACAGCAAGGGTTTCAAGAAGAGCCCTTGTCCATTTAATGCCCTGGGGCTGAAAGAATTTTTTCAGATAATCAGCAACCTCAGAGGCGGATTCAACCCTGTATCCTGAGGCAACCTCCACAATTCTTAAACCCCTCTGGCCATATTCCATCATCAGTTCCTCAAGGATCTCCTTTATCTCAGAGGTAGATAAGTCTTCAATTATGCATTGAAGATCTTTGATTTTAAGAGGTTTTCCTGCGCAGAAAAGCAGGGCCTCAATGACCTTTTTATAGAAAGCCCTTTTTTCGGGAGCTAAGGCCAAGGAACTCACTGAACCCTTAAGTGGAATAAAAGATCTCTTTTTGATGCAGAACCCTTTTCAGCCTTCCAGAAACCACCAATTCTTCTAAAAGCTTGGAAAGCTCAGTGTTTTCACCAAAAAGGGCCTTCAGCTCTGAAATTGGAGCCGGTCTTCTTGCAAGATAATCAAGAATTTTTTCAGTGAGACCCTCTTTGATCTCTTGAGACTGGAAGATCCTTTCCTTTGGAGTGATAACCTCTGCAGATTCTCCAAGGATGGCACAAGTTCTTTCAAGTTCTTCAAGAGAAAGAGGCTGGGCAATCTTATAAGCCGGGGGTCTGACCACTGTATTCAATTGGACCCTGTGGGGCCTGATTATGGAAATAGCCTCTTTCAGAGCTATTATATCCTCAGGTTGATCATTGATTCCCTTTACAAGCAAGATCTCAAGCCAGAGCTCACCCTGCATCTCCTCCCGGAGGACCTTTAACCCTTCTAAGATGGTATCAAGTTTTAGTGCCTCTACCGGACGATTTAAAAGCCTAAAGGACCTCTCAGTAGCGCAATCTAAGGAAGCCAGCACCAGATTGACCTCAGAAAGGGCCCTTCTTACACTTTCAAGGTGCAGGGTGCTACTATTGGTTAAGACTGCAATAGGCTTTTTTATAAGCTCTTTAGCCAGATAAATAGCCCTTTCAAAGTGAATATTAAGGGTTGGTTCCCCACTTCCTGTGAAGGTTAAACAATCGTATTCTCCTTCCCTTTTCTTTGCCAGATGAATAGAATCCTCAATCTCATCCCAGGGGATATAATCTGCCCTTTGAAGGGTTAAGGTGCTGGTTTTTCCTACCTCACAATAAAGACAGTCCATAGAACAGATTTTTTTAGGAACAAGTTCCACCCCAAGGGATAAACCCAGTCGCCTTGATTTAACAGGTCCAAAGAGGATGGACATAGATAAAATATAACCCCCAATCCCTTTTATGACAAGCCTGTGTAAACAAGGGCTAAAGGTCTTGCGGCTACCTAATCTATGTCTCTTAATTTTTGGATTTGTGGTAGCC
>CAYTDX010000001.1:0-14764 GCA_964436655.1 uncultured Caldimicrobium sp. | reverse complement strand
GCCGCAAGCTTTAGCTTGCGTGTGGTTTTAGTTTAAAGGTCTTGCGGCTACCGAAAAAGACTAATTTTGTGAAAACCTCACGAAGTCTAAAATCCAGTGGACTTATACTCAGGGCTTGACAAAAAATTTTTTAGGGGTAATGTAAGTAATCACTAACACTTTAATCAGGATATGTGGTTGCCTGCAATGACCAGAGCCTTAAGACTTCTAAGTCTTTTGATCCTCCTTCAACTGATCTTTTCAGGAAGTATCCAGGCTAAAAAAATTTTGACCCTTAATGAGGCTGTGAGCTTAGCCATTAAGGCCAATCCTCAGATCTCTTCCGCTCTTAAACAAAAGGAAGAATTTTTCTTTCAGAAAAATATTGTAAGGGCGGATTTCTTTCCCAAGCTTTATCTCGGTTATACCTATCAAAGAACAGATCTTGGAAAATACCAGCCTGCCATAAACACCCATCTCTTTGGCCCTACCCTCTCCTGGAATGTCTTCTCAGGTTTTTCCTCCTATTATGCCTTCAAGGAGGCCTTGTATTATCTTTCAGCTCAGGATGAACTCATCAGGACAAAGATCCTTGAGGTAGCCCTCTCTACCATTAAGGCCTACCTGGATTATTTTAATGAAAAGGCCTTGCTTGATGCGGCCTTGGCAGACCTTGAAGATGCCCAGAGCATTTTAAAACTTGCCAAAAAGCGCTTTGAGGTCGGCCTTTCTCCTTATGCCGATGTCCTTGATGCCGAGGCAAGACTCAAAGAGGCTGAGTTTAAGGTTACCAATTATAAATATTCTGCAGAGATTGCCAAGGCAAGGCTTTTGATTCTTATGAATCAGGACCTCACCCAGATTGAAGACTATGAATTAATGCCCCTAAGAGAGGGGGAGCTTACCTTGGATACCCTTTCAGCATACCTAAATAAGGCCTTAAAGCTGCGACCAGAACTTATGGCTAAAGAAAGAGAGATCCTTGCCCAGGAATCCAGAATAAAAAGTGTAAGAGGCGAATACTTCCCCTCGGTTGACCTCTTTGCAAACTACTATCGGGAGGATAAAAAATTCTTCCCTGATTCCGATTACCAGTTTCAGGCCGGTTTTAAAATTACCTTCCCTCTTTTCACCGGTTTTTCAACGGTCTCAAAACTCCAGAAGGAAAGGGCAACCCTTGAGAGGAAAAATTTTGAAAAAAGAGAGCTTGAGCTCAATATTCAACAAGAGGTCTTCAGTAATTATAAACTCTTTCAGACAGCAAGGGACAATCTTGAGGCCTCAAAGGCCCTTCTTGTCAAGCTTGAAGAGGACTATCGCTTGGTGCAGAAAAAATATGAAAATGGTCTTGCCAGTATAGTAGACCTGACAACGGTTATGGCAAGGCTATCTCAGGCAAGGTCTCAGGTGAGTGTATCTCGCACCAATCTGCTCTTTAATTACTACAATTTACTCAAAAGTTCCGGTGAAATCCCAGGACTTTAAGAAATGAGAAGGCTTGTTTTTTTGATCCTTCCTTTTTTTATGCTTTTAATGCTTTATGGCTGTAAAGGGAAGTCCAAAAAAGAGGAAGGGCCCCAGGTCCCCAAAAAAGTAGCCAAGGTTGAGAGGGGAACCATCTATTTTGAGGTTTCTGGAACGGGTGCCGTAAAGCCCCAGGTTGGGGCAAGTGTAAAAGTAGGTGCCAGGATCTCAGGTAGAGTTGAAAAACTCTTTGTTAGACAAGGGGACTTTGTTAAATCTGGTCAACTCATTGCAATCATTGAACACGAAGATCTAAAAAGACAACTTGAACGCTATCAATACGATTACAAACAGGCCTTAAGCCAGATGGAGAAAGTGAAAAGCACCTACCCTGAACGGATAAAAGCCAAGATTAAGTCAATTCAAGCCCTTGAGACAGAGCTTTCCCAGATTGAGCGGGAACTAAAAAGGCTTGAAAACCTCTTTAAAGAGGGTCTCCTTTCCAAAACGGATCTTGAGCGTATGGAGAGAGATAGGACCGTTAAAATCAATCAGATTGAATCTGCCAGGGCCGAACTTAAGGCCTTAGAGGAGGAATATGCCAAAGAGCTTGAACGAACAAGGGCCCAGGTGGAATCAGCCCGGAGACAGGTTGAAGAGGCCAAGGTCAGGCTTAACTATGCCTATGTCTATTCCCCCATTAATGGATTTGTCTCTGAGGTTACCACCCAGCAGGGTGAGACAGTGGTAGCAGGACTTAATGCCCCGACTTTTATAACAGTCATTGATCTTTCACGCTTGGAGGTCCATTGCTACATTGACGAGACGGATATTGGAAAGATCAAACCCGGACTACCTGCTGTATTCAGGGTAGATAGCTATCCTGAAAAGCTCTTTCAGGCAAAGGTCAGGGCCATCTATCCCGGTGCTATCATCAAAAATAATGTGGTCTTTTACGATACTGTCCTGGATATTCTAACCCCTTACGAAGACTATCTTAGACCTGAGATGACTGCTCAGGTAACCATTATTGCAGATAAAAAAGAGGGAGTCCTCCTTGTGCCTTCTGGTGCAGTAAAAATTGATCCCCAGGGGAATTACTATGTAATGTTAAAAAGAGGGGATAAATGGGAAAAGAGGTTAATTAAGGTAGGCTGGGAGGCAAGGGGTAAAACGGAGATCAAAGAGGGGCTTTCTGAAGGCGAAGTGGTTGGGGTGTGGTAAAGGCTTGTGGGAACCGCTCTCATTCAGCTCAAGGATATTCGCAAGACCTATCAGATCGGTAAAATCACCTACGAAGTCCTGAAAGGTATCAATCTTGAGGTAGAAAGGGGAGACTTTTTGGCTATAATGGGCCCCTCAGGGGGAGGTAAGTCCACCCTTTTAAATATCCTTGGACTTCTTGATAAACCCACCTCAGGTAGCTACATCTTTGAAGAGAGAGATGTAACCACCCTTAATGCTGAGGAGCTATCAAGATTTCGTAACCAAAAGATCGGATTTATCTTTCAGGCCTTTCATCTGGTCCCCTGGGCTTCTGCTCTGGAGAATGTGCTTTTACCAGCCCTTTACAGGGGTAATCTTGCAGAGAGGGATGTAAGAAAAGCCCAGGCCTTACTTGAAAGACTGGGACTCAAAGATAAAATGAACCTTAAGCCGGCTGAACTCTCCGGAGGTCAACAGCAGAGAGTAGCCATAGCCAGGGCCCTTATCAATCAACCCCTATTGCTCCTTGCGGATGAACCAACAGGGAACCTTGACTCTGAAAGCAGTAAAGAGGTCATGGATATCTTAGAGGAGTTAAATAAGGAAGGTCTAACTATTATTATGGTGACCCATGAGATGGATATAGCAGATAGGGCAAAAAAGAGAAAAATCCTCCGGGATGGAACTTTTATTGAATCATGAATAGATTCCTCTTTAAGGAAATTCTCAAAGAACTCCTCTCAAACAAAGTTAATCTGATCTTTATGCTACTTGCACTGACCTTTAGTTTGACGGCCCTGAACACCATTTATGCCCTTGGAAAATCTGCTGAAAAACAGGTCCTTGATACCCTGGCCAATCTGAATTTTGGCAAAGACGCCCTGCTCATCTTAGCAGGGGGCTCAAGAGTGATGGGGTTAAGCATTACCCGTAGTGATACCCTGAAGTTAGAGGATGTATCTGCAATAGAGAGGCTTTCTCAGGTAAAGATGGTCTCTCCTTTTACAGGTGGAGTTGTGGAGGTCTCTTACAGGGGTAAGGCCGAAAAGTTAAGGGTAGATGGGGTTTTGCCCATCTATTTAGAGGCCAATAACTGGAAGGTTGAGAGGGGAAGATTTTTCACTGAGGCCGAGGCTGAACATTTAGAAAAAGTGGCTGTCCTTGGATTTGATCTAATCAAAAAATTGGGGATGAAAAATCCCGTAGGGGAAAAGATCAGGATTCAGGATCAGTACTACACCATCCTTGGGGTCCTTGAAAAAAAGGGCTCCCTTGGCCATTATCCCTTTGATGAGAGAATCTTTGTCCCTCTTAAAACAGCTCAGAGAAGAATCTTCAACCAGGACTTTATCCGAGGGGTCAAGGTCCTTTTATTTGAGGGAGGGGATCTAAAAACTGCTGTGGAGGAGGTAAGGAGCATACTTAGATTCAGACATAGGCTTTACGGAATAGCCCCTGATGACTTTAGAATCATCACCCCGGATATGGCTGTTGCCCGTTTTACAGCAACCTCCAGGACCCTGAGTCTCTTTCTCTTATCCATTGCCCTTATTAGCTTAGTTATAAGTGGTGTTATAATTATGAATCTCATGACGGCAAGCGTTGAGGAAAAGGCCGGTATCATAGCCCTGAGAATTGCTGTTGGGGCTACTCCCAGACAGATAATCTACCATTACTTATACACAGCCCTGATCATCGCCATCTTAAGCGGAATTATCGGATGGATTGCCAGCCTTATTATTATGAAGATCCTTACCCTGATAACCCCGCTAAAGCCCCTTTTTTCCTGGGGGACCTTTCTCTTGAGCCTTGCCTTTTCCAGCCTAACCTGTATAAGCTTTAGCCTCTTTCCAGCCATAAGGGCATCAAGAATAGATCCAGCTATCCTGTTAAAGGGCCTATGATGGGTCTGAGCTTTAGACTGACCTTTGGGGGTATCTTTCACAAAAAACTCAGACTTTTTCTATCCATCCTTGGAATCATCATAGGGGTCTCGGCCCTCTTTCTTATGAATACCTTTGGAGAGGCAGCCAAAAAAAAGACCCTCCAGGAGATTGAAACCTTTGGCCCGGAGATCCTGATGGTCATTCCAGGGCAGGTAAGAGTCAGTGCTGGAAGGGCCATACAAACCGAGCAAACCGTTACCCTTAAATTTGAGGATGCTGAGGCCCTGAGGAAGCTTTCTGAAATAAGATTCATATCACCCCTCTTTACAGGGACAGCCATCATTCGCTTTCAGGGGAAGAATCTGTCTTCCGCTATTAATGGAGTAAATGAAGAATACCTGAAGATTCGGAAGTTTAACCTTTCTGAAGGTAGAAATTTTTTAAAAACCGAGGTCTCTGGCTATAAAAAGGTGGCTATCCTGGGACAAAAGATAAAAAAGGAGCTTTTTGGGGTTGAGCCAGCAGAAAATAAGATAATCCTGATTAATAAGCTACCCTTTCGGGTCATAGGTGTCCTTGAGCCTATTGGAATTGATGCCAGCAATCAGGATCAGGATGATCAAATCCTGCTACCTGTAACAACAGCTATGTCATCCCTCTTTAATGTAGACTACCTGTCGGGAATCTATATATCTGTTAGAACAGAAGGGATGGTTCCTCGCTTAGAAAAACAGGTAGAAGAGATCCTTTTGAAAAGACATAGAGTGACCCCTAAGAACAGAGATTTTAACATAGTCAAGGCTGAAGATATCCTTAAATTTAGAACTGAGGCCTCCTCTCTTTTTACCTCCCTTGTCCAGAGCATCTCCATTCTTTGCCTTCTTGTTGGAAGCCTCGGTGTAACAGCCATTATGCTTTTGGCGGTAAATGAAAGAAGAAAGGAAATCGGACTTAGGCTGGCTCTCGGGGCCTCAAAAAAGAGAATCCTTGTGCAGTTTCTCCTTGAAAGTGTATTTATAAGCCTATCAGGAGGCCTTATTGGTCTCATTATAGGACTGATTTTATCACTCCTCTTTCTTCCCCTTTTGAAATATCCTCTGGTCATGCCTCTCAAACCTATTCTCACCTCAACCTTTCTTACCCTATTTTTTGGTTTGATCTCCGGGGTTTATCCAGCCTATAAGGCCAGCCAGATTGACCCTGCCATCCTGCTCAAGGGATTGTAAGGCTCTTAGTGCCACCAATTTTTGAAATTCTTGATCTCTGGTTTTTTGATAACCGCGCGCTTCAGCTTGCGCGAGATTTTTGATAGGAGAAGAAAAAGACCATTTCGCCTCTTCCAACCCTTATTTCCTTTCCCCTTTCACGGAACGATAATTGGCATTGTAATTCACGGTCCCTATCTGCTTTTCATTTTTATCATAAAAAGTATAACTTATTGATGACAGATTCCCATTTGTATATCTCCTTTCTACCTTCACCATATTACCATCACTACCTCTTATGCTCTTTGACCAAACAAGTTCTTTGCAAAATTGTCTTTTTGGGGTAGTCGCAGGCTTTAGCCTGCTGAGGTTTTCAAAAATAAAAAACCAAAACCCCACGCAAGCTGAAGCTTGTGGCTACCAGAAAGCCAAAAATCAAGGGTCATATATCAGGTAGCCGCAGGACCTTTAACTCGCGTAGGTTTTTGCAAAATAATAGAATTTTTCTAAAAAGATAGGGAACTTTTGCAAAGAGCTCAAAAAGACTTATATTTTAAATGTATGCAGAGGATTAGATATTACAGCCTGAGCAGATTTCTTAAGGAGACCTTTGGCGAAAAGATAAAGAAAATACCCTTAGATGCAGGGTTCAGCTGTCCCAACAGGGATGGTTCCAGAGGTAAGGGGGGTTGCATTTATTGCGATGCTAAGGGGTCTGGTACAGGCTTACATCCCCAAATCTCCCTAAAAGAACAGATTGAATTCTTTACGGAGGGCTTTAAAAAAAGAGGATTTAGTAGGTTTATTGCCTACTTTCAGTCCTTTTCCAATACCTATGCTGAGCCTGATTTCTTAAGGAAGACCTATGGTGTGATCCTAAATTATCCTGAAATCCTTGGACTGGCTATAGGAACAAGACCAGATTGTATTAATAAAGAGGTTATTGCAGTCCTCAAAGAATTTCAGAGACTTGGTTATTTTCTCTGGATTGAACTTGGCCTTCAGAGCAGACACAATCAAACCCTGGAATTGATAAATAGAGGACACAGCTTTGAAGAGTTCCTCCAGGCCTACCAGATGCTTAAAGAGGCTGAAATCCCGGTTGTGGTTCACATCATCTTTGGTCTCCCTGAGGAGACAAAGGAGATGATGCTTGAGACAGCTAAAACCCTGGCTGATCTGAGAGTGGATGGGGTAAAATTTCATGCCCTCTACATCCTGAAGGGAACTACTCTTGCAAGGCTTTTTCAAGAAGGAAAGCTTAAGGAACTCACCCTTGAGGAATATGCAGATCTTGTGGCTGAAAGCTTGGGGATGCTTCCCCCTGAGACTGTTATTCACCGGTTAACTTCAGATCCACCCAAAGAGGGGTTACTTGCCCCCCTCTGGCTTCTTGAAAAAAATAAGGTCCTTCAGGCCATAGATAGAACCTTGAGCGAGAGGGCTCTCTATCAGGGAAAAAACTATCTTCCTTTGATCTGAATATTCACCACAACCTGTTTTACCCCTTCCACACTCTTGGCAAGACTTATGGCTCGCTCCCTTTGTTTCTCCGTATCCACAATACCAGTCAGGGTAACAACCCCATTTAGGGTATCCACATCAATGGAAAAGGCCTTGATTTCTGGATCACCAATAAATTTGGCCTTAATCTTTGCGGTAATCTCCTTGTCAGTGATATAGTTTCCTATGGACCTTTTGCCAACCCTGAGATTATTAACCACCTTCTTGACTCCAGCAACAGAGGAAGCAATCTCAAGGGCCCTTTTGATTTCAGCCTCAGTATCCACCAAACCTGTAAGCGTAACCACACCATTTACGGTATCCACATCTATCTTTCTTGCCTTGGTAACGGGGTCTTCAATTAATTTTGCCTTAACCTTGGTGGTTATTACTGCATCATCAATCTGTGTCCCCACACTGCGTGGATCTGTTCCCATCTTATACCCTTCGTAGGCCCCCCCTCCCACCAAAACCCATCCACAGCCATGTAAGGAAAGACCTGTGAAGAATATAAAAAGGATTCCAAGGGTCTTAAAAAAACCTTTACTTTTTCCGATAAGATGATTAAAATATTTCATATGGAGGCCCTCCTATGAAAATAGATCCTAAGATCCTTGCTGATACTAATTTTATCACACCAGAGGCAATTTCCAAGCAGGGCAACAGGGTCTTTGAGGATTATCTGAGAAGTGCCCTCCTTGAGCTTGAGACCTCCGATATAATCAAAGAAGCTGAAAAGGAAAAGATCAAATTTCTCTCAGAGAAGCTCAATTTTTCTTTAGATCTTCTGGATAGAGTGGGGAAAATCCCTCTCAATCTTGCCACCTCAGCCACAGTAGGGGACTTTTTGCTCACCCAGGCCTTTGAGATGGAAAAGGTTGCCGAAAGCCTCCCTGAGGGGGCCCTAAAAAACCTTTACAAGGAATCGGCTCTCTACATAGGCATTGAGGCTGAAAAGATTCGTCAGGGTTATTATCAGGGCTAAGACCTTTAAGAGCCTCCTTGCCCCAGGGCAAGCCTCAATAATTTCTCTATCAAACCCTTAAAACTCAAGCCAGCCACCTGTGCTGACAGGGGAAGAAGACTTGTCTCCGTCATACCAGGGATGGTATTGGTCTCTAATAGGAAGATCTTATCTTCCACAAGAATCATATCTGTTCTGCTGTAGTGTCTCAGATACAGAGCCCTGTGAGCACGCAGGGCGTATTCCTGGGCTTTAAGGGTAAGTTCCCTTGAGATTCTTGCTGGACAGATTTCTTCAGCAAGCCCCGGAGTGTATTTGGTTTCATAATTAAAAAACTTGGCCTTGGGCAATATCTCAACCACCGGGAGGGCCTCTTCTCCGAGAATTCCTACAGTGATTTCCCTGCCTTTAAGATACTCCTCAACAAGGATCTCCGCATCAACCGCAAAGGCCATATCAATGGCCTCTTTTAACTGAGAGGCCTCTTCAACCAGAGAAAGACCTACACTTGAACCCTGAGTAGCTGGTTTAACTATTAAGGGAAATCCTAAGGTACGGGCATAATTCTGAATTTCTGAGAAGGAACCGTCTTTTCTGAAGAGTTCTCCCTTTGGCACAGGGAGCCCTGCCCTTTCATAAAGGATTTTGGAAAGGCCCTTATGCATGGCTAAGGCGCTTCCAAGAACTCCAGACCCTTGATAGGGAAGCCCAAGCAGGTCTAAAAATCCCTGAAGGGTCCCGTCTTCGCCTTGAGGTCCGTGCATCACCAAAAAGGCCACATCAAAATCCTTGGCCCTCTGAGCAAGCCTGGTCAAATCAGTAGCTGGATCAAAAAATTCCACCTCATGACCCAATTCCAGAAGGGCCTCTCTAACTGCCTTCGCCCCCTTGAGAGATACCTCTCTCTCAGAGGAGGTCCCCCCAGCAAGGAGAGCAACTCTCAAGACATCTTTTAAGGACATCCTTTACCTCCCTGATTTCATTAAGCTTAAGCAGATCCTCTGGCTTTAAGGGAATCTTCTTAAAGAGTCTTCTTTCAAGTAAGAGGGTCATTTCCTCAAGGAGTGCCATTCTTATGAGGGCCTTGAGGGTTCTACCATATCTAACCCTGAGATCTGAAAAGCGTTCCTTCAAAAGAACTATCTCATCGTGTTTCACCCTTTTGTCTGCATAAAAGACGATCTCCTCTTCAGAGATAGGAGCTCCCGGCCTAGGGGCCTTTAAAAAGATGTGGGCATAAATGATCTCCCCTACCCGTTCAAGGCCAAGGGTCTGCATTAACTTATAGCCAGCCAAGGCGTGATTTTCCCCTGTCTTTAGACTGGAAAATTTTTTCACATCGTGTAAAAGGGCCGCAAGGGTTAGGGTCTTTAAATCAAGGGGCTCACCTGCCTCTTTCAACTGACATCCCAGTAAAAGAGAGATAAGGGCAACCCTTTCAGAATGGGCAATTATGTGGAGAGGAACCTCCTCTTTGTGCAAAAGCTCATAGCCCCATTCTATGGAGATTTCCATAACCTAAGGCCTCAAGGAAAAAGAGAAAGACTGGAGATGCAAAGATTACTCCATCTATTCTATCTAAGAGTCCACCATGCCCGGGAATGAGGACCCCGGAATCCTTTTTTCCAACCACCCTCTTTATAGATGATTCAAAAAGGTCTCCTAAAACCCCAGCTACACTTAGAATAAAAACCAGGAAAAGGAGTTTCTCAAAAGTCCACAGGGAAAAAAAGTGATTGAAAAGAAGGGCTGAAAATGAAGAGAGAAGAATCCCCCCTCCAAAACCTTCCCAGGTCTTTTTGGGGGAGATCTTAGGAAAAAAAGGATGCCTTCCAAAGAGCTTTCCCGTTAGATAGGCACCTGTATCATTGGCAAAGACAACAAGAAAAAAGAGAAGAAGGACCTCCCGGGGATATTGACTGACCATCTTTTCAAAGGGAGAAAAACCCATATATAGATAGAAAAGTCCTGTTATAAAGGGTAAAAAGATATGGGGAAAACTCTCTTTATCAAAGGCAAATAGAAAGGGGAAAAAGGAAAGGAGAAAAAAGAGAGCTATTTGAAAAAAGGGGGAAAGAAAGAAGCTTAGTGATAAAGAGAGGACCAAAAGGCATCCACCCCAGATTAGGTAAAAGGGAGATAGATTAAAGAGATTGCACCATTCATACCAGGCAAGAAGCCCACAGAATAAAACAACTGCGAAGATAAGAGAAGGGCTCCCCTTTAACAGGAGCAAGACTAAGAGAGGGGCAAGGACAAGGGCAGAAAGAACCCTTTTGAGAAAATTAAAATTCATAAACCCTGCCAAAGCGTCTTTCCCTTTGCTGATAAGAGTAAAGGGCCTTTAAAAATTCCTCTTCCGTAAAATCTGGCCAGAGTAATTGAGAAAAGTAAAACTCCGTATAAGCTATCTGATAGAGGAAAAAGTTGGAGATCCTTAACTCACCACTGGTTCGGATTAAGAGATCCGGATCAGGAAGCTCTGGGAAATAAAAAAATTTTTTCAGGGTCTCTTCTGAAAGGTCCTCTATGCTGAGTTCTTTTTGCTCAATCTTTTCAGCAATTTTTCTAAGGGCTCTTAAAATCTCAGCCCTTCCACTATAACTTAGAGCCAGAACAAGGGTCATCTTGCTATGGCTACTGGTAAGATCCTCAACCATATCAATCTTTTTTTGAAGGGCCTCTGGAAAGTCCCTTTTGTCTCCGATAACCTTGAGGCGAATCTCCTTTTCCAGCATAAGGGGCAGTTCTTGATCCAGATATTCAGATAAGAGGGCAAGTAGGGTTTCAACCTCCTCCCTCGGGCGTTGCCAGTTCTCCTTGGAAAAGGCAAAGAGGGTCAGATAGGTGATACCAAGCTCTCTGGATTTGACAATAATTTTCCTTGCGACCTCAACACCCCTTTTATGGCCCAGGATCCGGGGAAGCCCCTGGCGTTTAGCCCACCTGCCATTTCCATCCATTATGATGGCTACATGACGGGGTAAGAGCTCTGGATCCAAGGAATATTCATCGGATGGGTTAAGGAGCATTCTAAAGGGTTAAGATCTCTTTTTCCTTTTCTTCAGTAAGCTTATCAATGGTCTTTATGTATTCATCGTGAATCTTTTGGACTTCCTTTTCCAGCTTGTTATAGTCGTCCTCAGAGATTTCCTTATTCTTTTTGGCACCTTTAAATCTATCCAGAATATCCCGGCGTAGATTTCTTATGGCAATTTTGGTATCCTCTGAAAGCTTATGAACCACCTTTACAAGTTCCTTCCTTCTCTCTTCTGTTAGAGGTGGTATAACCAGTTTAATGGTCTTTCCATCACTGGTTGGATTAATACCAAGGTCTGACTTCTGGATGGCCTTTTCTATGTCCTTAATGAGATTTGGATCCCAGGGCTGCACAACGAGGACCTTTCCCTCCACAACATTGACCGAGGCAACCTGCGGGATAGGAAGCTTCTGGCCATAGCAGTCCACCTTAATTCCTTCAAGGAGACTCACCGAGGCTCGCGATGTTCTAATGTGGGAAAGTTCTTCTTTAAAGGCCTGAACACTCTTTTGCATCTTCTTCCTTAGATCCTCTAAGGCCTCCTTCATAACCCTCCTCCTTAGTTCTTTATGAGGGTTCCAACCCTCTCACCAAAAAGGGCCTTTTTGATGTTATCCCTTTGAAAGAGGTTGAAGACAAGTATGGGAAGGCTGTTGTCTCTGGCTAAGGAAAAGGCTGTGGCATCCATGACCCTGAGATTTCTCTGAATTACCTCATTAAAGGTGATCTCTTCAAATTTTTTGGCCTCGGGATGTTGTTTTGGATCTCTGTCGTAGACCCCATCAACCTTGGTTGCCTTCATAAGGATTTCACAGTTGAGCTCAAGGGCCCGAAGGGTTGCAGCTGTGTCTGTGGTGAAAAAGGGATTTCCTGTCCCACAGGCAAGAATGAGGATTCTCCCCTTCTCAAGATGACTAAGGGCCTTTTCACGAATATAGGTCTCAGCAACCTCTTTTATCTCAAGGGCAGACATGGTCCTTACAGGAACCTTTCTACTCTCCAGGACATCTTGCAGGGCAAGGGCATTAATAAGGGTCGCAAGCATGCCCATATAATCCGCCCTGGCTCTGTTAAGCCCTTCCTTTTCGCCAGCAACTCCCCTGAAGATGTTACCCCCACCGATAACAATGGCAAGCTCTACCCCAAGGGAGTGAACCTCCTGTAATTCCTCAGAAATCCTTTGAAGAAAAACTTGATCTATTCCAAATTCCTTCTGGCCAAGCAGGGCCTCCCCTGAAAGCTTTAAAAGAACTCTTTTAAACTTAAGACTGCACTCACTCAAAAGCTATTCACCTATCTGAAATCTGGCAAATCTCCGGATCAGGATCTTTTCACCTGTTTTGGCAATAAGCTCATTCAACAAATCCTGAATGGTAAGTTCAGGATTTTTAATATAGGGTTGTTCAAGAAGAACGCTCTCTTTGTAAAATTTTTCCAGTTTTCCCTCAATAATCTTGGGGATAACATTCTCAGGTTTGCCCTGCTCTCTGAGTTGTTCTTCGTAAATCTTTTTCTCTCTTTCCAAGACCTCTGAAGGCATCTCCTCTCTGGTAACACAAATCGGAGCAGAGGCAGCAATATGCATGGCTACATTATAGGCAAAGTCCTGAAAATCAGGGGTTCTTGCTACAAAATCGGTCTCACAATTGACTTCAACAAGGACACCAATTTTTTTGTTGCTGTGGATATAGGAGGCAATCACACCCTCTTTGGCCTCTTTTCCTGCCCTCTTAGCAGCGATGGCAAGTCCCTTTTTTCTGAGAATATCAACTGCCTTTTCTATATCTCCACCTGCCTCTTCAAGGGCCTTTTTACAATCACTAAAACCAGCTGCCGTTCTATCTCTTAATTGTTTCACCAGGTCTAAAGATATCTGGGTCATCTTTTCCTCCCTTTTAAGAACTTAAATTTATTCTCTTTCAAGAATCCTCTCGGCTTCCTCTTCCAGCTTTACATCCCTTTCCTCTTCCTCAAAGATCTCCTCTAAAATCTTCTCGGTAGAAACCTCTTCTGATCTCAACATCTCCTCTTCAAAGGCCTCCTTGTCAGAGAGGGCAACCATTTTTTCTTTGTAGATCTCCTGTCCTTCAAGGCAGGCATCCGCAATTTTGGAACTTATAAGTTTTACCGCCCTGATAGCATCGTCATTTCCAGGGATGATATAATCAATCATGTCCGGGTCACAATTGGTATCAACAATTCCCACAAGGGGAATCCCGAGTTTTCTGGCCTCTTTAACGGCAATTTCTTCGTAAACAGGATCCACCACAAAGACAGCCTGAGGCAGGCTTTCCATATTTTTGATCCCCTCAAGGTTCCTCTCAAGTTTGAACTTAAGCCTCTCAAGCCTTAACCTTTCCTTTTTCAGGAATCGTTCTATAGTTCCATCTTCAAACCAAGATTCAATTCTTTTGAGCTTTTCCACACTCTGCCTTATAGTGCGAAAATTAGTAAGGGTTCCACCAAGCCAGCGAAAATTTACATAGGGCATGCCACATCTTTCCGCCTCTTCCTTGATAGCATCCTGGGCCTGTTTCTTTGTGCCCACAAAGAGGACTTTTCCGCCCTCAGATGTAAGGTTTACCACAAACTCATAGGCCAGCTCAAAGTATTTGAGGGTTTGCTGAAGGTCAATGATGTGGATGCCGTTTCTCTCACCGAAGATAAAGGGTTTCATCTTGGGGTTCCACCTGCGGGTCTGATGACCAAAGTGGACCCCGGCTTCAAGAAGTTGCTTCATGGTGATGTGACTCATCTTTACCTCCCAGGGTTTTTTATCATTACGCCTAAGGTGGACTTAAACCGCACCCGATTGGGCACCCTTTCCTTAGACGCGTTATTTTGTCAAGTAATTAAATAACTCAGGACAGGGGATAAACGCTTACAATCTTCCTTCCCTTTTTGGTTTCAAATTTTACTACCCCTTCAATCTTGGAAAAAATGGTATAATCCTTTCCCAGGCCCACATTAAAGCCAGGGTGAAACTTGGTCCCCCTTTGTCTGACAATGATTTCCCCTGCCTTAACTACCTGTCCTCCGAATCTTTTGATTCCCAGTCTTTTGGATTCTGAATCTCTTCCATTTCTGGAAGAACCTCCTGCCTTTTTATGAGCCATGGTTACTTACCTCCTTAGAGTTTTATCTCTTTGATTTTAAGGGTGGTGACAGACTGGCGATGTCCCTTTTTTCTCTTGTATCCCTTTTTGGGTTTCTTTTTAAAGACCACGATCTTGGGAGATCTTCCCTGCTCAACAATCTCTGCGGTAACCACAGCCTCATTTACAAGGGGATTACCAATCTTTACCTCTTCGTCCTGCTTGACAAGCAAAACCTCTTTAAGTTCTACCGAATCTCCTGGGTGCCCCTCAATCTTTTCAACCCTTATCAGATCACCTGGTTTGACCACATATTGTTTTCCACCGGTCTTAATAACAGCAAGCACTTTTACCTCCTCCCAAAATTTTCCCTTAAAATATAACAATTTTTGACTTTGTCAACCCCAGTGTAGAGACTGGTG